>NZ_JBNDML010000016.1:0-191008 GCF_050436565.1 Paraburkholderia sp. GAS42
GACCCGGCCGCGCATGCGACCGGGTCGTCAAATCTCGACCTCACCGTTATACCGTTCGTTTCTTGAAGAAGGATCTTAACTGAACGGCATTACCGGCTAGCCCGGCGCTTTTTTGTTGATGCTCACCGGAGAGCGTCTACGATCACGCCGGAAACACACCCGTCGACAGGTAACGGTCACCACGATCGCACACAACGAACACGATCGTCGCGTTTTCAACCTGGCGTGCGACACGTAATGCGACTTCGCAAGCGCCCGCCGACGAGATGCCGCAGAAGATGCCTTCCACGGCTGCCATGCGCCGCGCCATCGCTTCCGACGCCGCCTGGCTCACGTTCTCGACACGATCCACGCGGCTGCGATCAAAGATTTTCGGCAGATAGGCTTCTGGCCATTTGCGGATGCCCGGAATGCGCGACCCTTCTTCTGGCTGCGCACCGATGATCTCGATCGCCTGATTCTTTTCCTTCAGATACTGCGACACGCCCATGATCGTGCCGGTCGTGCCCATCGCCGAGACGAAGTGCGTGATGAGACCTTCGGTATCGTTCCAGATTTCCGGACCAGTCGTTTCGTAGTGAGCGAGCGGATTGTCGGGATTGGCGAACTGGTCAAGGATCGTACCTTTGCCTTCGCGCTGCATCTGCTCAGCTAGGTCACGCGCGTATTCCATGCCGCCCGTGACGGGTGTCAGCACGATTTCCGCGCCATAAGCCGCCATGCTCTGACGCCGTTCGACCGACAGGTCTTCCGGCATTATCAGCACCATCCTGTAGCCACGGATCGCTGCCGCCATCGCCAGCGCGATGCCGGTATTGCCGCTCGTCGCCTCGATCAGCGTATCGCCCGGCTTGATGCGGCCGCGCTCTTCCGCTTTCTTGATCATCGACAGCGCCGGACGGTCCTTCACCGAACCGGCCGGATTATTGCCTTCGAGCTTGCCGAGAATCACGTTGTTGCGGCTACGGATTTCGTCGTCCGGAAGGCGGACAAGCTGAACGAGCGGCGTGTTGCCGATCGTGTCTTCAATTGTTTTGTAAGCCATATCGAATGCCCGGGAAGCGATGTGCAGAATCTATCGATTCTAAACCACCAAGCCCGCGCCTGCCGTGCGGCCCTGCTGGCCGTGTGGACGCATGCGTTTCGCCCATGGCCGGTGTGCGGCGTGCGGTGCGCTGAAAAAGCCCCGCGGAGTGAACCGCGGGAGCCAGTCATCTGAGTGACGGCTGAAGGAGTGTTACTCCGTGCTTCACACCAGAACAGGACGCTTAAAACAGAGGGCGGCCGCGTGCGCACGCACATGGCCGCCTGCATCAGGCTATTTCTTCACCGCCACGGTAGTCGTGCTGTCCTTCTTCCCGTTCGCAGTGCCACCCGCGCCAGCAGCGGCCGGCGCGGATTTGCCATTTGCGGAAGCGGTAGTCTGCGCACCGGCCGGGCCGACTGCCAGGCCTTCACCCTGAAGCCGTTCGACCGTATGACCACCCATGCCCTTCACACGCTTGCCGAGATCGGCGGCGTCCTTGAATGGGCCATGCGCGGTACGTTCGTCGAGAATGGCTTTCGCGCGTGCCGGGCCGATGCCCTTGATACCGCGCAACGCATCTTCATTCGCAGTGTTGACGTCGACCGATGCGAACGCGTGACCGAACGAGGCGAGCAGTGCCGCCAGAACCAGCAATTTTTTGAACATATGGAATCTCCCTTGAACAACCGGCCGGCGACTGCCGCCGACCAGGAGACTCCAGTGTATTGACGCGTGCGAAGGCTTTAAAGCTGGCCGAACAGCCAACGTACGTAGCGATCGACACCTTCCTGCACGCTCAGGAACGGCGCGTCGTAACCAGCCGCACGCAGCTTCGTGAGATCGGCCTGCGTGTAACACTGGTACTTGCCGCGCAGCGCATCGGGGAACGGAATGTATTCGATCAGCCCGCGCTGCACCTGCTCCGCGAGCGAAAGCGCCGGTTCGTTATTCAACGCGCGCAACGTGTTGACGACCGTCGAAGCAATATCGTTGAACGGCTGCGCCCGGCCGCTGCCGAGATTGAAGATGCCCGACTTCTCAGGGTGATCGAAGAAGAACAGGTTGACCTTCACAACGTCTTCAACCGAGACAAAATCGCGCGTCTGCTCGCCCGGGTTATACCCGTTGTACTCGCCGAACAGCTTGACCTTGCCTTCCGAGCGGAACTGGTTGAAATTGTGGAACGCGACCGACGCCATCCGCGCCTTGTGCGTCTCGCGCTGGCCATACACGTTGAAGTAACGGAAGCCGGCGATCTGGCTTTTCGCCGTCGGCAACACGCGACGGATCAACTGATCGAACAGGAATTTTGAATAGCCGTAGACGTTCAACGGCTTCTCCACTTCGCGCTCTTCGACGAAGCGGCTCGATCCACCATAAGTGGCCGCCGACGACGCGTACAGAAACTGCGCACCCTGTGCCTGGCAGGCGTCGAGCACCGCGCGGCTATAGCGGAAATTGTTGTCCATCATGTAGCGGCCATCGGTTTCCATCGTGTCCGAACAGGCGCCTTCGTGGAACACCGCGCGCACCTTGCCGAAGTCGCCGCGTGTAAAGCGTTCGACGAATTCGGTCTTGTCCAGGTAGTCGTCGATTTCGCAATCGACGAGGTTCTTGAACTTGTCGGCGCGCGTGAGGTTATCGACGGCGATGATGCGTTGTTCGCCGCGATCGTTGAGCGCCTTGACGAGATTGCTGCCGATAAAACCGGCCGCGCCGGTGACGATGAGGGTCATGGTCGTCCTGCGGTAATGAGGTTCAGCCTGCGCAAACTGCCGCCCGTATCGGGAGAAAACACGACGGGACGGCAGTACGCGACATTATTGAAAGAGTTCGTCGTAGTCGACGGTAGCGGTGCCGAGTTTGCCGACCACGATGCCGGCTGCGCGGTTCGCAAGCCCGACGGCTTCGACGAGCGACAGGCCGGCGCCGAGCATCACGGCGAGCGTGGCGATCACGGTGTCGCCCGCACCCGAGACATCATACACTTCGCGTGCAACGGCCGAAGCGTGCAGCACGCCCTCGTCCGAGAAGAGCGTCATGCCCTCCTCCGAGCGCGTCAGCAACAACGCCTTGAAGTCCAGCGACGCACGCAGGTTTGCCACGCGGGCATGCAGGTCTCCTTCCGATTTCCACTGCCCGACCACCTCGCGCAACTCCGCGCGATTCGGCGTGATCAGCGTAGCGCCGCGATAGCGCTCCCAGTCGTCGCCCTTCGGATCGACCAGCACGGGTTTGCCGGCCGCGTGCGCGTGCGCGATCATTTGCGTCACGTGCGTGAGACCGCCCTTCGCGTAATCCGACATCAGGATCACGTCGTGCGATGGCAGCAGTTCGTCGAAACGCGCGAGGCCGGCAAGCAGGATCTCATGCGCCGGCGTGTTCTCGAAGTCGACGCGCAGCAACTGCTGCTGGCGTGACAGCACGCGCAACTTGATCGTGGTCAGCAACGCAGGATCGCGTTCCAGATGAGCGACCACGCCGCTATCGTGCAGCATCTGCACCACGCGCTCGCCTGGCTCGTCGTGACCGACCACACACAGCAGGCCTGTCTGCGCACCCAGCGCGACCGCGTTGCGCGCGACGTTCGCCGCGCCGCCCAGACGGTCTTCCTGCTTCTGCACATGCACAACAGGAACCGGCGCTTCGGGCGAAATGCGATTGACGTCGCCGAACCAGTAACGGTCCAGCATCACATCGCCGACGACGAGCACGCGCGCACCCGCCAGCCGGGCGCGCGGCACGACGCCGACGTCGGGAATGGGCATGGCGTGCTCAGGCATCGGCTGAGGCGTTGACCGGAGATTCGGAAAGTTCGGCATGCGGACGTCCAATCGAGTGATAGTCGATACCGAGTTCGGTCATCGCTTCGGGTTCGTACAGGTTGCGGCCATCGAAAATCAGCGGCGACTTGAGCACCGCTTTCAGATGGACAAAATCCGGGCTCTTGAACTCCTTCCACTCGGTGACGATCAGGAGCGCGTCCGCGCCGGTAAGCGTCTCGTCCTGCGTCGCCGCGAAGTGCAGGCGCGCCAGTTGCGCCGGTTCATGACCGAGATCGAGGTTGAAGACGCGACGTGCTTCGTCGACCGCGACCGGATCGTACGCGCGCACGTTCGCGCCGCGTGCGAGCAGATCGGCGATCACGCGACGGCTCGGCGCCTCGCGCATGTCGTCGGTGTTCGGCTTGAAGGCCAGACCCCAGACGGCGAACGTGCGGCCCGTCAGATCGTCGCCGAGCATCTTCGTGACCTTGCGCACGAGCACTTCCTTCTGCTCGTGATTCACTTCCTCGACCGCCTCGAGAATGCGCAACCCAGGGCCTGTCTCGGCCGCTGTGCGAATCAGCGCCTGCACGTCCTTCGGGAAGCACGAACCGCCGTATCCGCAACCGGCGTAGAGGAAGTGATAGCCGATGCGCGGATCCGAACCGATCCCGCGACGCACCGCTTCAATATCCGCACCGACGCGGTCAGCCAGGTTCGCCATTTCGTTCATGAACGAGATGCGTGTCGCCAGCATCGCATTGGCCGCGTACTTCGTAAACTCGGCCGAACGGACATCCATGTACAGCGTGCGTTCGTGATTACGGTTGAACGGCGCGTACAGACGCTTCATCTTTTCGCGCGCACGCATGCCGGCTTCATCGTCGTCGCTGCCGAGCACGATGCGGTCGGGCCGCATGAAGTCGTCGACGGCCGCGCCTTCCTTCAGGAATTCGGGATTCGAGACCACCGAGAATTGATGCTGCGGGGTGCCTGCAAGGCCGCGTTTCGTGAGTTCTTCGTTGATCACTTCCTGCACGCGCTGCGCCGTGCCGACCGGCACCGTCGATTTATCGACGATCACCTTGTAGCTGGTCATGTAGCGGCCGATATTGCGCGCTGCTTCAAGCACGTATTGCAGATCCGCTGAACCGTCTTCGTCAGGCGGCGTACCGACCGCGATGAACTGCACTTCGCCGTGCGCGACGCTCGCCTCGACGTCCGTCGAAAACTGGATGCGGCCAGCCGCGCGCGTGCGTGCGATGATTTCCTGCAGGCCCGGCTCGTGAATCGGCACACCGCCGCCATTGAGGATGTCGATCTTGCGTTGATCGACATCGAGACAAAAGACATCGTTGCCGATTTCGGCGAGGCACGCGCCCGTGACAAGGCCAACGTAGCCTGTGCCGATAATGGTAATTTTCATACGCGCTCCGGTAATGGTTTCCGGTGATGGATCCGGCTTGCGAATCCGGTTGTTACGGTCGGCGCGGAACGCCGTTCAGGCAATCACGCAGCGAAGACGATGCCAACGTGACATGTGCGCACGGCGCTTCGCGCCTGCGCCCGATGGCAATCGCCCCGTCGAAATACCCGCGCCAGTTTCTCAGTTCGATGCGGCGATCGGCTCGACCCGGCGCGGCGCGTAGGTTTCCCAACCGCTGCAGCCAGGGCACTGCCAGTAGAAAAGGCGCGCCCGGAATCCGCAATTCTGGCATGTGTAGCGCGGAAGGTTTTTCGTGCGCTGCCTGATCAACGTGCGCATCAACTCCAGTTCACTACGGCGCGGCTCCTCGGCGGCTGCCTGCTGTGCCTCGAGCAGACGCGTCATGCCCGCCAGATTCGGCGATTTCTGCATCTGCGCGCGCGCGAGCGCATGCGCAGCCTCGGGTCCACGCAACGCTGCGACGTGCTGATACGCAACGTCGAGCAGATCATTCGACGGATAGCGATCAATCCACGTGGTCAGCAGATCCGCGCCTTCTTCCCCCCGACCCAGCGCCTGATACGCCTTCAGCAGCTTTTCGGCGACGAGCGGCAGATACGCCGGATTCTGCTCTTCGACGCGCAGCCACTGCGCGATCGCCGCTTCCTGCGCGCCACCCGCGGCATCGACGTCGCCAAAGAGGATCGTCGCCCGCACGCTCTGCGGATTCGCCTTCAGCGCGAGGCCAAGCTGACGACGCGCTTCGTCCGGATTCTTCTGCTGCAGCGCTTCCTGGGCCAGCTCGCAGTGAAACTGCGCGACTTCCTTTTCGAGCGACTCCGAACCCATCGTTTCAAGCTGACGCGCCGTATCGATCGACTTGTTCCAGTCCTTTTCGATCTCGTAGATCGTGAGAAGCGCGCGCTGTGCGCCGATTGCATAATCACCCACGTTCAGTGAGCGAAATGTTTCTTCGGCGCGATCGAGCAGTCCCGCTTTGAGGAAATCCTGTCCCAACTCGAAGAGCGCGTGGTCACGTTCGGTGACAGGCAGATCCGCGCGACTCAACAGATTCTGATGCACGCGAATCGCGCGATCTGTTTCGCCGCGACGCCGAAACAGATTACCCAACGCGAAATGCAGTTCGATGGTTTCAGGGTCGAGCTTGACGACCTCGATGAACGCATCGATGGCCTGATCCGGTTGCTCGTTCAGAAGGAAATTCAGGCCGCGAAAATACGAACGCGGCAGATTGGCGCTTTCAGACAGCAGCGTCTTGAGGTCGTAGCGCGCCGCCATCCAGCCGAGCGCGAACGCGACGGGAACGGCGAGCAGCCACCAGAAATCCAGATCCATGCGAGTTGTTCGGAAGTGTTCGGAAGTGGGAATCGAACGCCGACGTGCGCAAACCGGGCACGCGGCAGGAAGAAAGCTAGATCAGCGGCGGCAGCGGCGGCTCTTCGACAGCCACCGGTGTCTCGCGCGCGACGCGCAGTTCACGTTTCAGACGACCGTTTTCGAGCCGCAGGCGGAACATGGCCGGCATCGATGAAAGCAGGCCAGCCAGCAGACCCACGGCGAAGAAGGCCAGCCCGATGAGGATGAGCGGCGCCTGCCACGAATAACCGGCAAGGAAATTCAGCGTGGCGGGTTGCACATTGGCGAACGCGAGTACCAGCAGCAGCACGAACACCAGAACGCGGATCAACCAGACGATAAATTTCATGAATGGGTCTCTAGACGGCAATTGCGGATGACGCCGGCTTGATGACGCGTCGCGCCACGATGTTGCCCGCGCCGAAGTGACCCGTATTGTAAATGAAGCGTTCCCGGTGAGGCGCGAACCGCCGGGAAACGACAGACGAGACAGACGAAAAAAAAGCGCCCGAAGGCGCTTTTTCTGGTCTTTGCCGTCTGCACTGGACGCTGACGACGCTGCTGGATCTCACAGATCGTCGTCTGGCGACTCGGCCTTCAACGGCTCACCCGCGCGACCATCCACACGTTCGCGCAATTCCTTGCCAGGCTTGAAGTGCGGTACGTACTTCTCAGGTACCAGCACCTTTTCGCCCGACTTCGGGTTACGCCCAACGCGGGAAGGACGGCGGTTCAAGCCGAAGCTGCCGAAGCCACGAATTTCGATGCGATGACCGTTGGCAAGTGCCTCCGACATCGCATCAAGCATCGTCTTCACCGCGAAGTCCGCATCTTTAAGTACAAGCTGCGGAAATCGCGTAGCCAGCTGGGCGACCAATTCCGATTTGGTCATACTGCAGCAGACCCCTTCTTAAGGCTTACTGGTTCTGGCCGTCGAGCTTGGCCTTCAGCAGCGCGCCGAGGTTCGTCGTGCCAGTTGCAGCCGAGCTCGAATCCGACGAAGCCAGACCGCGGATCGCTTCCTGTTGCTCAGCCGAATCCTTGGCCTTGATCGACAGGTTGATACCACGCGACTTGCGGTCGATGTTGATGATCATCGCATTGACCTTGTCGCCTTCCTTCAGGACATTGCGTGCATCTTCCACGCGGTCTTGCGACAGCTCCGAAGCGCGCAGGTAGCCTTCGACTTCCGCCGACAGCTGAACCACTGCACCCTTCGCATCTACCGTCTTGACCACGCCGTCGACGATCGAACCCTTGTCGTTCATTGCAACGAAGTTGCTGAATGGGTCGCCTTCGAGCTGCTTGATACCCAGCGAAATGCGTTCCTTCTCGACGTCGATACCGAGAACGATGGCTTCGACTTCGTCGCCCTTCTTGTACTTGCGAACTGCTTCTTCGCCCGTTTCGCTCCACGACAGGTCCGACAGGTGAACCAGACCGTCGATGCCGCCCGGCAGACCGATGAAGACGCCGAAGTCGGTGATCGACTTGATTGCGCCTTGCAGCTTGTCGCCCTTCTTGAAGTTGCGGCTGAAGTCGTCCCACGGGTTCGGCTTGCATTGCTTCATGCCGAGGCTGATACGGCGCCGGTCTTCGTCGATTTCGAGAACCATGACTTCGACTTCGTCGCCCAGCTGCACAACCTTCGACGGTGCAACGTTCTTGTTCGTCCAGTCCATTTCCGACACGTGGACGAGGCCTTCGATGCCCGATTCCACTTCGACGAATGCGCCGTAGTCGGTGATGTTGGTGACCTTACCAAACAGGCGCGTGCCCGACGGGTAACGGCGCGAGATGCCTTCCCACGGATCGTCACCAAGTTGCTTGATGCCGAGCGAAACGCGGTTCTTCTCTTGATCGAACTTGAGGATCTTCGCGGTGACTTCCTGGCCAACCGACAGCACTTCGCTCGGGTGACGCACGCGACGCCATGCGATATCCGTGATGTGCAGCAGGCCGTCGATACCGCCGAGGTCCACGAACGCGCCGTAATCGGTGATGTTCTTCACCACGCCTTCCACGATCGCGCCTTCCTTCAGCGTCTCGAGCAGCTTTGCGCGCTCTTCGCCTTGCGTGGCTTCGATCACAGCGCGGCGCGACAGCACGACGTTGTTACGCTTGCGGTCGAGCTTGATCACGCGGAATTCGAGGGTCTTGCCTTCGTACGGGGTCGTGTCCTTGACCGGACGCGTGTCGACGAGGGAGCCCGGCAGGAATGCGCGGATGCCGTTGACCATGACGGTCATGCCGCCCTTGACCTTGCCCGTGATCGTGCCGGTCACGAGTTCGTTGTTGTCGAGGGCCTTTTCCAGCGACAGCCACGAAGCCAGACGCTTCGCCTTGTCGCGCGACAGGATCGTGTCGCCATAGCCGTTTTCCAGCGCGTCGATCGCGACGGAAACGAAGTCGCCCGCCTGCACTTCTACCTCGCCCGCGTCATTCAGGAACTCTTCGAGCGGGATGTAGGCTTCGGACTTGAGACCAGCATTCACGACCACGAAGTTGTGGTCGACACGCACGACTTCGGCGGAGATCACTTCGCCAGCGCGCATGTCCTGCTTGGTCAGCGACTCTTCGAACAGAGCCGCAAAAGATTCGGTATTCGGGGTAGAGGTTTGCAGGTCGGACATAAAAATCAGAATTTGCGAGGGTTTCGTTCTGCCAGCCAGCCGGAATGGTCAGCGAATTCGGCAATGAAACGAATGCCACGCGGGGTTAAGGGGTTAATACACGCTCCACGACGATTCGCGAAGCACCTACGGGACTACAGCTACATGTTGCATCAGCTTTTTACTACCGCGCTCTGGTACCACTGCACCACCTGATCGACCGCCTGGTCGACCGAAAGCGACGAGGTATCCAGAAGCTTTGCATCCGCTGCGGGCTTGAGCGGCGCGGCCGCGCGTTGACTATCGCGCTCGTCGCGCGCACGCAAATCCCGGAGCAAGTCATCTATATTAGCAGAAATTCCTTTTTGGATCAATTGCTTATACCGCCGCGCGGCGCGGGCCTCGGCGCTGGCCGTCAAGAACACCTTGAGCGTCGCGTCCTGAAAGATCACGGTGCCCATGTCGCGGCCGTCAGCGACCAGCCCCGGTTCCTTGCGAAACGCGCGCTGACGCGCCACCAGCGCGGCTCGAACAGACGCGTGGACGGCGATCGTCGATGCGCGGTTGCCGATCTCTTCCTTGCGAATCTCGGCTGAAACATCCACGCCATCGAGCTGGGCCAGGCCCTCGCGGAAGGTGATATGCAGATCGTTGATCAGGTTTGCAAGCGCCTCGGCGTCGTCGGCGGCGATGTTGTAGCGCAGGCTCGCCAGTGCGGCCAGCCGGTATAGCGCGCCGCTGTCCAGCAAGTGGAAGCCGAGGTGCGCGGCGACCAGCGCGGCCACGGTGCCTTTGCCGGAGGCGGTCGGGCCGTCGATCGTAATGACGGGCGTCTGGTGAAAGGGACGGGTCGGTTTCATCTAAAGTCGCGCGTCAGGTCGGGTGAGCTCAATTCAGCTTTCAGCGTCAGGGTTGGGCGAGCGCCGTGAAACGCTCGAAATAGTCGGGGAAAGTCTTGCCGACGCACTTCGGATCGTTGATGCGCACCGGCACGCCACCGAGGCTGACGAGCGAGAAGCACATGGCCATGCGGTGGTCGTCGTAGGTGTCGATGGCGGCGTTCGGCGTCAGTTTCTCGGGCGGCGTGACGACGAGGTAGTCCTCGCCCTCTTCCACCTTCGCGCCGACCTTGCGCAGTTCGGTCGCCATCGCGGCGATCCGGTCGGTTTCCTTCACGCGCCAGCTTGCGATATTGCGCAGCGTGGTCGTGCCGTCGGCGAACAGCGCGGCGACGGCGATCGTCATCGCAGCGTCCGGAATCAGGTTGAAGTCCATGTCGATCGGATCGAGCTTGCCGTGATCGTGGCCGATGCCGCGCACTTCGATCCAGTCATCGCCCATCGACACGTTCGCGCCCATCCGCATCAGCGCATTCGCGAAGCCGACGTCGCCCTGGATGCTCGCCCGCCCGACGCCTTCCACACGCAGCGGTCCGCCGCCGAGCGCGCCCGCAGCGAGGAAATACGACGCCGACGAGGCGTCGCCTTCCACCATGATCTGTCCCGGCGACTGATAGCGTTTGCCCGACGGCACCGTGAAGCGCTGCCAGCCGAGTCGCTCGACTTCGATGCCGAAACGCGCCATCAGCTTGATCGTGATGTCGATGTAAGGCTTCGAGATCAGCTCACCTTCGACGTCGACGATCGTCACGCCGCTTTCCGTTTTCAGGAGCGGCAGCGTCATCAGCAAGGCGGTCAGGAACTGGCTCGACACGTCGCCGCGAACGCGGATCGGCGCTTCGGCGGCAATCTCGCCGGCGCGGATGCGCAGCGGCGGATAGCCTTCGTTTTCCTCGTAGTCGATCTTCGCGCCGATCTGCCGCAAGCCGTCGACGAGGTCGCCGATCGGCCGCTCGTGCATCCGCGGCACGCCGTGTATGCGATAGTCGCCGCCGTTCACGGCCAGCGCCGCCGTCAACGGACGCACTGCCGTGCCGGCATTGCCGAGGAACAGGTCGGCGCGCAACGCGGTGAACGCGCCGCGCGTGCCTGAAACGACACACGTGTCGCCGTCGCGCTTCAGCTTCACTCCGAGTTGTTCGAGCGCGGCGAGCATCACGCGCGTGTCGTCGGAGTCGAGCAGGTTCGTGATCGTCGTTTCGCCTTCGGCGAGCGCGGCCAGCAGCAGTACGCGGTTCGAAATGCTCTTCGAGCCAGGCAGGCGGATCGTGCCGGACGCACGGGAATAAGGTCCGAGATCGAGATGTTCCATGAATGTGTCCTGTTATTTCGAGGCGTCGCCGACAGAAACTTTCGTGCCGCCGCGCTCCTGCCATTCGGTGCGGGCAACGCGCGACCGGGCGAAAACGGCTTCGAGTGCGGCGCCGTCGGCGGCATCGATTGCGGCACGCAGACGCGTCAGCACAGCCATGTAGTCGTCGAGTTCATCGAGGAGTGCCGCGCGGTTCGCAACGCAGATGTCGCGCCACATTTCCGGACTCGACGCCGCGATCCGCGTGAAATCGCGGAAGCCGCCAGCGGCAAACGAAAACTTCAGCGCGGCGTCCGGCGAATTCAGAATCTGCTCGACAAGCGCGTACGACAGCACATGCGGCAGATGGCTCACCGAAGCCAGCACCCGATCATGCTGCTCGGGCGACATGCTGGACACGCTCGCGCCGGTCGCACGCCACATCGCGGTGACGCGCTCCACGGCCTGCTGCCCGTTTTCCGGCAACGGGCACAACACGACGTTGCGACCGGCATACAGCTCCGGCAATGCGGCATCCACACCGCTCGATTCGCGGCCGGCAATCGGATGACCCGGTACGAACTGGCCGATGCGCGCGCCCAGCGCCGCACGCGCAGCCGCGACCACGTCGGACTTGGTGCTGCCCGCGTCGGTGACGATCGTTGTATCGTCGAGGAAAGGCGCGATGCGTTCGAGGAGCGGCTGCGTCTGCGCGACGGGCGCCGCGAGCAGCACGAAATCGGCACCGGCGAGCGCCGCACGCAACGCCGCATCGTCGGCCAGCAGAGCGGTGCCGTCGACTACGCCAAGTTCCAGCGCGCGCGCCATCGATGCTGCCGAACGGCCTACCCCGATCACGGTCCGCGCGCCCGCTACGTCGCCACGCTCACGCAATGCGCGCGCAAGCGAGCCGCCGATCAGACCGACTCCCAAAATCACCAGCTTGTCAAAAGAAAATGCGGCCACAGCGGTCACAGAAAAAGCGCGCCTGCAACGGCGCGCGGTAGCAGGTCGAGCCGCTCAATTGGAAGCGGCGGCGAGAGTCTTTTCGAGCGCCGCGATGAACGCTTCGTTTTCAGCCGGCAGGCCGATCGTGATGCGCAGCCACTGCGGCAAACCGTAGTTGCCGACCGGACGCACAATCACACCCTGCTTCAGCAAACCGATATTCATGCGGTTGCCGGCGTTGTCGTCGTCGCCGACACGCACCAGCACGAAATTGCCATCCGAGGGCACATACTCGAGACCGAGCCGGTCGAACGCTTCAGTCAGCACGCGGTAACCCCGCGCGTTCAGCGAGGCGCTCTCTTCGAGAAACGCGTTGTCGTTGAGCGCTGCGATCGCCGCTGCCTGGGCGAGTGTGTTCACATTGAACGGCTGGCGCAGACGGTTCAGCAGATCGGTCAGTTCCGGCTGCGCGATCGCGAAGCCGACGCGCAGCCCGGCCAGGCCATACGCCTTCGAGAACGTACGCGACACGAGCAGATTCGGATAGCGGCGCACCCACGCGATCGAGTCATAGCGCTTTTCCGGCGCGAGATATTCCGTGTACGCCTCGTCGAGTACGACGACGACATCGCGCGGGACCTTATTGAGAAAAGCCTCGAGCGTGGGGCCTTCAATATATGTGCCGGTCGGATTGTTCGGGTTCGCGACGAAGATCAGGCGCGTGTCGGCCGTCATTGCAGCGAGCATCGCGTCGAGGTCATGGCCGTACTTCACAGCCGGCACGACGATCGCGCGCGCACCCAGACCTTGCGTAGCCAGCGCGTAGACAGCAAACGAATACTGCGCGTAGACAATCGACTGGCCTTTTTCGACGATCGCGTGCGCCGCGATTTCGAGGATATCGTTGCTGCCGTTGCCCAGCGTGATCCATTCGGCGGGCACGTCGTAGCGCGCGGCCAGCGCAGCCTTCAGTTCGAACGCGTTCGCATCCGGATAACGGCCCAGTTCGCCCGCCGCTTTCACCATCGCCTGCTTTGCCGAGTCGGGCATGCCGAGCGGGTTTTCGTTCGACGCGAGCTTCACGATGCGTGCTTCATCGAGGCCGAACTCGCGGGCGACTTCCGAAATCGGTTTGCCAGCGACGTAAGGCGCGATGTCGCGCACATAGGAAGGACCGAATTGCGATGTCATGAGTGACTCCAGATCGACTGTGCCAGTTGGCTTTTGGACGGTGTACCAGAACGGCGTGATATCAGCGCGAACGCGGATACGAGCCGAGAATCTTCACGAACGCGGCCTTCTTTTCGAGGTCGGCGAGCGCTTCCGCGACGGTTGCATCGTCGCGATGGCCTTCGAAGTCGATATAGAAGTAGTACTCCCACGTGCCGACCCGTGCCGGCCGCGACTCGAAGCGCGTCATCGACACGCCGTGCCGTGCGAGCGGTTCAAGCAGTTTGACGAGCGCGCCCGGCTCGTTCTTCACCGACAGGATCAGCGACGTCTGATCGTTGCCGGTGGGGCCCGCCGGCTCCTTGCCGATCATCACGAAACGGGTGCGGTTGTGCGGATCGTCCTGGATCAGCGCATATGCGACCTGCAGGCCGTAGTGCGTCGCCGCGCGATCGCCGGCAATGGCCGCGATCGTCGGATCTTCAGCGGCCATACGCGCCGCTTCGGCATTGCTTGCGACGGCCTGGCGTTCGAGATGCGGCGCGTTGGCCGTGAGCCAGCCCTGACATTGCGCGAGCGCCTGCGCATGCGCGCAGACGCGCGTGACGCCGGTCAGGCCGCCGTTCAGCGAAAGAAGGTTGTGGTGGATCGGCAAGGCAAGTTCGCCGCCAATCACAAGCTGCGTTTGCAAAAGCAGATCGAGCGTGCGCGACACCGCGCCCTCGGTCGAATTCTCGACCGGCACGACGCCGAATTCGGCCGCACCGGCTTCGACCGAGCGGAACACTTCGTCGATCGACGGACACGGCAGCCCTTCGATCGACTGACCGAAGTATTCGTGCATTGCCTGCTCGCTGTATGTGCCGACCGGCCCCAGATACGCCGCGCAGATCGTCTTTTCCAACGCGCGGCTCGCGGCCATGATTTCCCGCCAGATCGCGCTGATGTGATCGTCGGCGAGCGGGCCGTCGCTCATGCCCTGCAGGCGCGCGATGACCTGCTGTTCGCGTTCCGGGCGAAACACCGGCGCGTTGAAATGCTTCTTGACCTCACCCACTTCGAGCGCGACGGCGGCCCGCTGGTTGAGGAGCGAAATGAGTTGCGCGTCGAGCGCGTCGATGCGGTCGCGCAGCGGTTTGAGTCGTAAATTAAGTTCGTCGTCCATGCGTGAAAACGGCCCTGCCGGAGAATACGGAAAAGGATGCGCGCCGAAAATCAGGCGCTGCGTTGTTCGAATTCCTTCATGTACTCGACGAGCGCCTTGACGCCTTCGAGCGGCACCGCGTTGTAAATCGACGCCCGCATGCCGCCGACGGACTTGTGGCCCTTCAGCTGCACCAGCCCGCGCGCTTTCGCGCCTGCCAGGAAATCTTCGTTACGCGACTCGTCGGCGAGGAAAAACGGTACGTTCATCCGCGACCGCGCGTTGCGCTCGACCTTGTTCAGATAGAAGCGGCTGGCATCGATCGTGTCATAAAGCAGCTTCGACTTTTCGAGGTTGCGCGCTTCCATGGCTGCCAGACCGCCCTGCTTTTTCAACCACTTGAACACAAGCCCGGCGATGTAGATCGCGTACGTGGGCGGCGTGTTGTACATCGAATTGTTCTCGGCGACCGTCTTCCATTCGAATGCCGACGGACAGATCGCGAGCGCGCGATCAAGCATATCCTCGCGCACGACCACAACCGTGACGCCCGCCATGCCGATGTTTTTCTGTGCGCCGCCGAAGAGCACGCCGTATTTGGCGATGTCCATCGGGCGCGACAGAATGTGCGACGACGCGTCCGCGACAAGCGGGATATCGCCGAGATCGGGAATATCAAAGGTTTCGACGCCGTGGATCGTCTCGTTCGTGCACACATGCACGTAGGCCGGATCGTCCGACAGTTTCCATTCGGCAAACGACGGCGCACGCGTAAAACCGTCCGCGGTCTGGCCCGACGCAGCAACGTGCGCGGCGCCGTACTTCTGCGCTTCCTTGAATGACTTCTGCGACCACGAGCCGGTCACGACGAAATCGATGTTCTTTCTCGCGCCGAGCATGTTCATCGGCACGATCGCGTTTTCTCCGAGACCGCCACCCTGCAGGAACAGGATGCGATGACTGGCCGGCACGGCGAGGAGTTCACGCAGGTTAGTCAGCGCCTCTTCATGGATCGACATGAATTCTTTCCCGCGATGGCTCATTTCCATCACGCCCATGCCGCTGCCGTTCCAGTCGAGCATTTCAGCCGCGGCCTCGCGCAACACTTCTTCGGGCATGGCCGCCGGTCCGGCGGAGAAATTAAAGACGCGCATCGTGAGAACCCCGGAAGCAGGCGCGGCACAAAAACTGCGAATAGTGCGCGCCTGAAAAGATAATGGCCGTTTGCGCGTGCGCGCAAACGGCCATTATCGCACTGACACTGCCAACCCGCCAAACCCGGGCGCCCGAAGACGTCCTTGTGTGGCCGGCTGCAGCAGCGTCGGCTTAGCCTGCTGACCCGCTTACTTCGTGGCGGCAGCCGGCTTGACCGAAGCGACTTCCTTGTCAGCCTGGTCGCGCGTTGCCTTGATCGATTGCGGCATGTACTTCTGCATCAGACCGTTCACCACATCGCGGCCCACCTGGTCTTGCACCTGGATGAACTTGCGGCCCGTCGGGCTCTTGTAGAACGCCGTCAGATCCTTGATTTCCTGCGTGCTGTAGTACTTCGCGTACGCGTCGTACTGAGCCTGCATCGCGTCCTGGCGGAACGAATCCGTTGCGAACACCTGACCCGCCGAGTCAACCAGCTTCGGCACCGTGTTCTTTTGCAGCGTCGGGACGGAAGCCTGCTTCTGCTTGTCCGTCAGCGACTTGTTTTCCGACAGCGCGTCCGACAGGATCGCCGGAACCAGCTGCTTGGCCTGCATTTGTGCGCTGTTACCGATTGCGCCGACGAGCTTCTGCGCGTCGATCGCGTCCAGCAGATCCTTGATCGCAGCCTGCTTGGCCGGATCTGCCGGCGCTGCTGCGGGGGCTGCTGCAGCCGGAGCTGCCTGCTGGGTTTGAAGTGCTTGCGCCATCGCGAGGGTCGGTACGAAAGCGGCCAGCAACATCAACTGTTTGAATCGTTTTTGCATCATTACTCCCTAAGAGAAATTGATCGAACTACCCGCCGCACGAACCGCGCCGCAACCTCACAAGGTCGACGCAGATTCATGCGGCTTGTTCACTCGTTACCCGCGAACCAGCCGCGAGGCGCCGGCGCGGATCAGACTGCGCCGCCCTCTTCGCCGTTTGAATCGGCATCGGCGGGACCTTCGGCGTCGCCTTCGATTTCGACATCAGCTTCCGCCTCGGCCACCTGTTGCAGGCCTGAAAGCTTCGTGCCCTCATCAAGACTGATGAGTGTAACACCTTGCGTTGCGCGTCCCATCTCGCGGATTTCCGACACGCGTGTACGAATCAGCACGCCCGTATTGGTGATCAGCATGATCTGGGCTTCCGGATCCACCAGCGTCGCGGCGACGACCTTGCCATTACGCTCCGAGGTCTGGATCGCGATCATGCCCTTTGTGCCGCGGCCATGACGCGTGTACTCGGTGATCGGCGTGCGCTTGCCAAAGCCGTTCTCTGTTGCCGTAAGCACCGACTGCTGTTCGTCGCCGGCAACGAGGAGTGCGATGACCTGCTGCCCGTCGTCCAGCTGCATGCCGCGCACGCCGCGCGCCTCACGGCCCATCGGACGCACGTCGTTTTCGTCGAAGCGCACTGCCTTGCCCGAATCCGAGAACAGCATCACGTCATGCTGGCCATCGGTGATCGCGGCGCCGATCAGGTAATCACCGTCATCGAGACCGACCGCGATAATACCTTTGCGCAGCGGCCGGCTGAAGGCTTCCAGCGGCGTCTTCTTGACCGTGCCGAGCGCGGTCGCCATGAACACGAACTTGTCGGCCGAGAATTCCTTGACCGGCAGCACGACCGTGATCTTCTCGCCGTCCTGCAGCGGGAACATATTGACGATCGGGCGCCCGCGCGAGTTCCGCGAACCCTGCGGCACTTCGTAAACCTTGACCCAGTACACGCGGCCGCGGTTCGAGAAGCACAGGATGTGATCGTGCGTGTTCGCGATGAAGAGCGTGTCGATCCAGTCGTCTTCCTTCATGGAAGTTGCCTGTTTGCCGCGACCTCCGCGCTTCTGGGCGCGATATTCGGACAACGGCTGCGATTTCACGTAACCCGCGTGCGACATGGTGACGACCATATCCTGCGGCGTGATCAGATCTTCAGTGTTCAGTTCGGTTGCGTTCAGCTCGATCTTCGAGCGGCGCGCATCGCCGAATTCGGCGCGGATCGACGTCAGTTCGTCGACGATGATCGCCGTAATGCGCTCCGGACGCGCGAGGATGTCCAGCAGATCGGCGATCTGGGCCATCACTTCGCGGTACTCGCCGATGATCTTGTCCTGCTCGAGACCGGTCAGGCGCTGCAGACGCATCTGCAGGATTTCCTGCGCCTGGACGTCCGACAGACGGTACAGGCCATCCGACTGCATCCCGAACGCGGGGTTCAGGCCGTCCGGACGATACGCCTCACGGCCGCCGGCCGACGCGTTCTCCGTCTCCGCGCGCGCCAGCATCTCGCGCACGAGCGACGAATCCCACGGACGCGCCATCAACTCCTGCTTCGCGATCGGCGGCGTCGGCGCGGCCTTGATGATCGCGATGAAGTCGTCGATGTTCGCGAGCGCGACGGCGAGGCCTTCGAGCACGTGGCCGCGTTCGCGAGCCTTGCGCAGTTCGTATACAGTGCGCCGCGTCAGCACTTCCCGTCGGTGCGACAGGAAGCAGGTGAGCATTTCCTTCAGGTTCAGCAGCTTCGGCTGGCCGTCGACCAGCGCGACCATGTTCATGCCGAACGTGTCCTGCAGTTGCGTGGCCTTGTACAGATTGTTGAGGATCACCTCGGGCACTTCGCCGCGCTTCAGTTCGATCACGACGCGCATGCCGCTCTTGTCGGACTCGTCGCGGATATCGGAAATGCCTTCCAGCTTTTTCTCGTTGACCAGCTCGGCGATGCGCTCCAGCAGCGAGCGCTTGTTCACCTGATACGGCAACTCATCCACGATGATCGCCATGCGCTGGCCGCGATCGATCTCCTCGAAGTGCGTCAGCGCGCGCATCACAACGCGGCCGCGGCCGGTGCGGTAGCCATCTCGCACGCCAGCGACACCGTAGATAATGCCGGCCGTCGGGAAGTCCGGCGCCGGGACGATCTCGATCAGTTCGTCGATCGTCGCTTCCGGGTTCTTCAGCAGGTGATGGCAGGCGTCGACAACTTCGTTCAGGTTGTGCGGCGGGATGTTCGTTGCCATCCCGACCGCGATACCGGACGAGCCATTGATCAGAAGATTGGGGATACGCGCCGGCAGAATGGCCGGTTCGTTTTCGCTGCCGTCGTAGTTCGGCTGGAAGTCGACCGTTTCCTTATCGATATCAGCGAGCAGTTCATGGCCGATCTTCGCCATGCGGATTTCGGTGTACCGCATCGCCGCGGCGTTGTCGCCGTCGACGGACCCGAAGTTACCCTGGCCATCGACCAGCATGTATCGTAGCGAGAAGTCCTGCGCCATCCGGACGATGGTGTCGTATACAGCCGTGTCGCCGTGCGGGTGATATTTACCGATCACGTCGCCGACAATACGCGCGGACTTCTTGTAGGCGCGGTTCCAGTCGTTATTGAGTTCGTGCATCGCGTACAGCACGCGCCGGTGCACCGGCTTCAGGCCATCGCGGACATCGGGGAGCGCACGCCCCACGATTACGCTCATCGCGTAATCGAGATACGAACGGCGCATTTCCTCCTCTAGGGAGATTGGCAGAGTCTCTTTAGCGAATTGATCCATTATCCGTGTCTTTTACATGCGAAACCGTCTATCCAACCCTGCCGGAAGCCAGCTTCGCGTAGACGCTGCAGGCGCAACGCATCACGCGATTCTAACATGGCCGGCATCCGCGCCCGACGGGGGTACGTATACCTATTAGGGAGAGGGCAGGGAACGGCTCCTGCGTGCCGGTACGACGGCCTGCCCGACGGTAGATTTTTCCTGGATCGGACTGCGCGTCGGAACAAAACGGGCGTGCGCAAAAGTCGGGCAAGTCCTTTGTTGCGCATGCACCACAATTGGTTGGGGGCAATAAACAGGGGAGGATTTTTTTATCGTCGGAAGGGAACGATATGGCAAAATGCCAACGCACAAAGAGTTAGACACTGCTCGAAGTCTACACAGCGCGTCTTTTGTTCCGCACCAATGTTATACTTCGAGCAATGTATGACTTGTCTTCGTCAACAAGCTCGCAGTAAACCTGCGGTAATCTCAATTTCGAGAGGAGAAATATGAATAAACTTTCAAAGCTCGCGTTCATTGCAGCTACCGCAGTAATGGCTGCATCCGCTTCGGCACAGTCGGTGCCGGCGTCGCGACAAGCCACGAACGACAACTGGGTGAACGGCACCGGCGAATACGTGTGGATGAACGGCACGAACGAGCTTTGCTGGCGCGATGCGTTCTGGACGCCGGCAACGGCTAACGCGAAGTGCGATGGCGCCCTGGTAGCCCAGGCTCCGACCCCGCCGGCTCCGCCTGCGCCTGTCGCGCCGGCTATCACCAGCCAGAAGATCACGTATCAAGCTGATGCCCTGTTCGACTTCGACAAGGCTGTCCTGAAGCCGGCTGGTAAGGAAAAGCTTGATGACCTCGCCTCGAAGATCCAGGGTCTGAACCTGGAAGTCGTGGTCGCAACGGGTTACACGGACCGTATCGGTTCGGACAAGTACAACGACCGTCTGTCGCTGCGTCGTGCACAAGCTGTCAAGGCATACCTGGTCAGCAAGGGCATCGAAGCCAACCGCATCTACACGGAAGGCAAAGGCAAGCGCAACCCGGTCACGACCGGCTGCAACCAGAAGAACCACAAGCAACTCATCGCCTGCCTCGCACCGGATCGCCGCGTGGAAGTCGAAGTTGTCGGTACTTCGAAGCAGTAAGGTTAGAGCGTTACCGCAGTATCAAGGCCCCGCTTCGGCGGGGCTTTTTTTATTCCGGGCGCCGATTATGTACCGCCGACGGAATGGGAAATCCCCGTTTCGCAGCCGGTTTCCGGCTAAACCACGCCGCGTTTACGCGGCATTTTGCCGCGATCTCCGACGGCCTATATACTCAGGGTTTATCCTCGCCTGCCCGCTCACCCGCTTTCATCAAGGCCCGCACCCGACATGACCAACGCCGATCCCCACGAACTTCAGAAATTCAGCGATCTTGCCCATCGCTGGTGGGACCCGAACGCCGAATTCAAGCCGCTGCATGAGCTGAATCCGGTCCGGCTCAAATGGATCGACGCCCATGCATCGCTGGCAGGAAAGCGCGTGCTGGATATTGGGTGTGGTGGCGGCATCCTGTCGGAATCGATGGCCGGCCTCGGCGCACACGTGAAGGGCATCGACCTGTCGCGCGAGGCGCTGGGCGTCGCTGATCTTCACAGCCTTGAAAGTGGTGTAACCGTCGATTACGAAGAAATCGCCGCGGAGGCGCTCGCCGCCCGCGAACCCGGCATATACGACGTCATTACCTGCATGGAAATGCTGGAACACGTGCCCGAGCCGTCGGCCGTCGTCGCTGCGTGCGCGACGCTCGTCAAACCGGGCGGCTGGGTGTTTTTCTCGACGCTCAACCGCAACGTCAAGGCGTATCTGTTCGCGGTAATCGGCGCCGAATATATCGCGCGCATGCTGCCGAAGGGCACGCACGACTACGCGCGCTTTATTCGTCCGTCCGAGCTGGCGGGCTTCGTCCGCGCGGCCAGCCTCGTCACCGACGATATCAAGGGCATCGTGTACAACCCGCTCAGCAAGCATTTCACGCTCGCCGATGACACGAGCGTGAACTACATGCTCGCCTGCCGCCGCCCCGCCTGATCGACCTGAAACCTCCGAACACACCTACATGAGCGACCCCACGCCCCTGCCCCAACGCGAAGACGACGAAGCAGCAACTGGCCTGTGTCAGGCCGTCCTGTTCGACCTCGACGGCACGCTGGCCGACACGGCGCCGGACCTGGCCGCCGCCGTCAACAAGATGCGTCACGAGCGCGGACTGGAGATGGTGCCGCTCGACGATCTCCGACCGCTCGCATCGGCGGGCGCGCGCGGCCTGATCGGCGGCGCCTTCGGCATTGGCCCCGACGACCATGAATTTGCTTCCATGCGCGAGGAGTTTCTTGCCAACTACGAAGCGGATCTGTGCATCGAGACAACGCTATTCCAGGGCATCGACGCGGTGCTCGACGAACTGGACGCACGCGGCATCCGCTGGGGCATCGTGACCAACAAGGCCGCTCGCCTGACCGATCCGCTCGTCGTGTTGCTGGGTCTGGACGCACGCGCCGTCTGCGTCGTCAGCGGTGACACGACGCCGCATTCGAAGCCCCATCCCGCGCCGCTCCTGCACGCAGCCCAGGAAATGGCCATCCCGCCGGAGCGCATCATTTACGTGGGCGACGACCTGCGCGACGTGCAGGCGGGTTTTGCGGCCGGCATGGTGACCGTCGCTGCGGCCTACGGCTATTGCGGCACCGACTTGCCGCCCGCCAGATGGCACGCGAAGCACGTCGTTCAGTCGACAGCCGAACTGCAACGCCTGCTGCGCGATATCACCTGATCCGTCACCATTCACAACGCCCAGGCCTTGATCCCGCGCGGCGTTAGCCTCGTATCGGGTTCTATGGGATAATCATCTTTCCACTGGGGCCGACCTGGTTTCGACGTGGGTAGCAAAGCAACTCAGGGCATACCGAGGACCCGTCACCTCGTAAATCAATGGGACTTTAGTAACTGCGAACGACGAAACGTACGCACTGGCGGCTTAACCCCGCCAGCCTTGCACTAACTCACTGACGGGTTAGGGGTCGCAAGACCCGGCAAGGTCATTCACGTCAGTTAATCCTCAGTGGTGTCACGACGCTGGGGCCGAAAATCTGGTGACTCGCCGTAACGAAGCGTGTTCGTCCGCGTCGGTGCGGTTAAATCAAATGACAGGACTAAGTATGTAGAACTGGTTGTGGAGTGCTTACGGACGCGGGTTCGATTCCCGCCGGCTCCACCAGAACACACCCTGGCAGCATGCAGTAGCAGCAGATCAACAGAAAGCCCCGCCCAGCTGACGCTGCGCGGGGCTTTTTGTTGTGCGCGTCAGATGGTGTACGTCACTTTGACCCCGCCGACGGCTGTCGCACCGGCGGCTCCTGAAATGCGCCCCCTCGTGGTGCACCGTTCGTCGTGGAAACCAGCAGCGCATTCACGCGCGCCACCTCGTCGAACGTGAGGCCTGCGGTCGCGGCCTTCAGCTGCAGCAGCGCCATGATCGTCTCGTATCGCGCGCGGATCAGATCACGACGGTTCGCGTAGAACGTATCGGCGGCGCGCAGTACGTCCGCGCTACCGCGACTGCCCACCTTGTAGCCGACCTGAGTCGCCGTCAGCGCGGCACGCGACGTCTGCGCGAGGCGCGTCAGCGCGTCGATGCGCGCGATGCCTGCGCGAAAGCGCGACCAGTTTTCGCGTGCGGACGCGCCGGCCTGCCGGGTTGCCGAGGTCAAGTCGTTCTGCGCCTTGTCCTCCAGCGCGACTGTCTCGTCCACGCGTGCTTCCGTTTCGCCGCCCTCGAAAAAGGGAATGCTCACCGAGAGCATCGCTGTGTTGGTGGTGGTCGGGCGCACGTAACCGGACGCAGCGCCGGCCGGCGTATGGCTCGCCGTAATGCTGACCGTCGGCAGATAGCCGGCGCGCGCCTTTTCGACGTCGAGCTTTGCGATCCGCCAGTCGATCTGCTTCAACTGCACCTGGTAGTCGTGGCCCTCGGCCTGGGTCGCCCAGGCGTCCATGTCGTCCGGTTCGACGCGCGGCATCGTCGCCGTGTCGGCCAGTCGCGACAGTGCAGAAAACGGTTGCCCTGTTGCCTGTTCCAGCGCGAGTCGCCTGAGCCGCAGCTCGTTGCCGGCGTCCTGCTGCTGCAACTGCGCCTGAAGCACGCCGGCCTCCGCCTCGCGAAGATCGATCACCGTCGCTTCGCCAGCCGCCTGCTTGCGACGAAGCTGGTCGAGATGCGAATCGAGCGCCGCGGCATAGTCGTTGGCTCGCGCCCGTTCGTCTTCGGCAGCGAGTTCGTCGAAGTAGGCCCGTGCGGCCTTCAGAATCGACTCCTGCTGCGCCCGGGCGACTTCAGTGGCGCCGCGCGCCTCGATGAAGTCGGCCTGCCGGTAAGTCGTCCAGCGGCTCCAGTCGAACACCGGTTGCGTCAGGTTCACCGTCCAGCCGTTCTGCCAGTAGCTGGTGGTCGGGAAACCCTCGGTGGCGGTGCGGTTGTACGCGCGCCCCCACCCGCCTTCCAGGCGCGGCAGCAGCCCCGCGCGCGCTTTCGGTATGGCTTGATGTGCAGCGCGTGCGCCCGCGCGAAACGCGGCGAGATCCGCGTCATGATCGGTGGTCTGCTCGACGACGGTCATCAGATCGACCGCCTGCGCACTTTTCATGCTTGCAACAACGGCAAGCACGATCAACACCAGGTGCTTATTCATGAGCGCCCGCCTCGACGAGCGCATCATCCCGGTCGCGCACCAGCACGCCGTCGACGAGCCGGTAACGCACATCGAACGCCGACGCGAGCGACATGTCATGCGTAATCACCACGACCGTACGTTCGAGACGCTGCAACAACGCGACGATATGCCGGACCGATACAGGATCCAGATTCGACGTTGGTTCATCGAGTAACAACAGTTCACGTGGTTGATAAAGCGCGCGCGCCAGCAGCAGACGCTGTCGCTGACCTGCGGAAATATTGGCGATCGTGTCGCTGATCACCGTACGCGTGCGCATCGGCAGACGCATTACGTCAGCGAGCAACCCGACGTCGTCGAGCAGCGCGTGAATACGCGCTTCGTCCGCGTTGCCGGCGAAGAGCGAAATGTTCTCGGCAATCGAGCCGTGCAGGATCAGGTCGCCCTGGCGCATGTGCACTGCGTGACGGCGGATTTCATCGACCGTCAGATTGGGCCACGCGATGCCATTCAGCGTGATCTGTCCTTCCTGCAGCGGTTCGGCTGCGGCGAGCAGCTTGAACAGCGTCGACTTGCCGCTGCCGGACGATCCGATGATCACGATCTTGTCGCCCTTGCGAATGGTGAGACTCGCGCCCATCAGCACAGGTTGATCGGAGATGCCGTAGCGAAACGTCACGTCGCGCACATCGATCTGCTCGAACGTGCGGACTTCGACGGTCCGATGCGCGTCGCTGGCTGGTGTATATCGCTCGCTTTCGCAATCGACGATATCGCCCACACGTGCCACCGGTACGCTCAGCATGAAGTACTCAAACGCCGCGTTGATCGATCGCGCAAAACGCTCCGACAGCAACGACTTGTAGATCAGGAACGAATAGAACACACCCACTGAAATCTTGCCGCCGAGCATCAGTTGCGCCGCGAACCAGGTAATCGCGATCATGTCCGCGTAGTTCACGAGCTTGAGGATCGCGTCGCGCGCGCTGGCGAGCCGGCTGCCGTGCACGAGCGCCGCGATATAGGCGCGGTATTTCGCAATGAACATCGCCGTGCGCCGCGTTTCGCCCTGCGACAACTTGATCAGCGAAGCGGCGCGGATCGTCTCGATCAACGTGTCGTCGCAACGCGCCGATTCTTCAAGCACGAGCGCGTGCGTGTCGCGCATGCGTGCGAACAGCGCGTACGAAACGGCCACATACAGCGCAAAGATCAGCAACGCGACCGCTGTCAGTTGCCGGCTCTGCACAAGCATCAACCCCAGCGCGAGAAGACCGACCACCAGATCGATGCCAAGCGAAATCATCGTACGCGTTGCATAGATGCTGATTTCGTCCTGCGCCTTGACCCGCGCGAACAGGTCGCCCACATGACGCTTCTCGAAGTACGAAACCGGATTACGCAGCAGATGCGCGAGCAGCCCTTCGGTCATGTTGATCTGCACGAAGCCGTGCAGCAGTTCGACCAGATACGTCTGCACGTAATGACTCAAGGCGCCCGTGATGAAAATCGCGCTGAACGTCAGAATGAGGACGTTGAGCAGATTCAGGTTGTCGGCGGCGACAACGTCATCGAGCACGAGATTGCCGAGATACGGCATCGCGAGAATCGCAAACTGGCTGCCGAGCGCAACGAACATCACCTTCGCGATCTGCGCCTTGAGCTGTGGATTGAGCGCACGCACGCGGGCGAGCGCCGCCGGCACGCGCGAGCGGTTGCGCACGCGCGGCATCGACGGCGTCGGCGCGCATTCGAGCAGATAGCCCGAGACACTCGCGATAAACGTCTCCATCGATATGCGTCGCCGCCCGCTTGCCGGATCGATCACCTGCACATAACCGCGCCCGCATTGTTCGAAGACGACGAAATGCGCGCCGCCAAAGTGGAGGATCGAGCCGCGCTTGACGGCGGACAGATCGCCCGCGTCGAAACGATATGCCTGCACGGCAAGACCGAATTCGACCGCGACGTCATACAGGTCCATCAGCGTCAGACCGTTCGACGAGATCGGGCTGAATGCCTGAAGCTCGCACACTTCGGTCGCGCGGCCGAAGTGCGAGAGCACCATCGCAAGACACGCGTAGCCGCATTCGGCCACTTCATTTTGATAGATCGCGCGCACGGTTATCCCCTCAGCATGCGGAAGAACGGCGCCAGCACCCATTCGGCAATCGTCCGGCGTTCGATGACGATGCTCGCCGTCGCGCTCATACCGGGCAGGATTTCGAAGTGCTGGCGCTCGAAGTCGAAAGTGTGGCCGCGCAGCGTGGCCCACGCCATGTAGTCACCTTCGGGCGCGCGCGGCTCGGATGCGCCTGAGGGCGACATCGGCGAGCGCACTGTTGTGCGCGAGATCGAATCGATGTGCGCTTCGTAGCTGCCGAATTTCGCATACGGAAACGCGTCGAACTTGAGTCGCACGATCTGCCCTTCGCGCACGAAGCCACGGCGTCGCGATGGAATGCGCAACGCGGCGCGCAACGCCCCGCCCTCGCCGGTCGCGATGACCACCGCGACATCGGACGCGGCCAGCGTACGACCCATCACCAGCCCGGAAAACGTGACGACGCCGGCTCGCGGTGCCGAGATCGTCATGTTCTGCCGGTTCTGCTCGAACCGTACGCGGATGTCCTGAAGATCGCGTGCGTGCCGCGCGTCGAGTTCCTTCAGTTGTGCCGCAATCTCGGCCTGCAAACTTCTGGCCGTACCCAGTTCCGCCACCAGCTGTTGCCGCCGTGCGGTGCTCTGCGCGACCACGACTTTCGCCTGGTGCGTGTCCGCCTTCGCCTGTTCGATGCGGTCAGCGGTGACGTAGTCAGAAACCGATTCCAGCCGCGACAGTTTTTGCCCCGACTCGTCGACAAGCTGCCTGTTCTGCACCAGCTGCTCATCGAGCGCCGACATTTCCGCGCGCCGGCTCTGTTCGGTCAGGTGTGACGTCTCCAGCTGCGCGGACAGTTCCGCCTTGCGCTGGCTGTATTGCGCTTCGGTCGAACGGATCTGTTCGTCGCGCATGTGTTCGTCGAACGCCGTACGCTGGCGGCCGTCGCTTGCCAGCGAAAGATCCCGCTCGAGCCGGAATAGCGGCGCGCCCGTCGCCACACGTTCAGACTGATGAACGTAGATATCCGACACCAGTCCTTCGAGGCCCTGAATCTTCATCTCAGACGGCGACACGATCTCGGCGCGCACGTCCTGTTTGAGTTCGACTTCGTGGAAAAACGCGAACGCCGTCGCGACGGTCACGAGCGCTGACGTCGCGTAGGCGATCCAGCGCCACGAGACATCCTTGAATTGCGGAAGATCGATGGGTTCCATAGCCTGTTACTGCCGGCGTCGAACCGGCGTTGACACTCTGTCTGAGAAAACGCGCGACCTGATCGCGCCCGCGCACGGAAACGCGCTGACCGGCTTAACGCGTCGGCGCGAAGGCGTACATCGACGGATGAACCGCGACGAGCGAGTGAGGGTAGTTATCGGTCAGCGCAGTCTCGATGTATCCGGCGAGTTGCTGCGGCGCGCCGTGCCCGGCGAGCGGTAGCGGCTCGAACAGCTCCGCACTGAAGCGCCCCTGCTCGAAGCGCAGATAGAACGGCAGCAGGAGCGCGTCGAACTGCGTACCGAGGCGAAACACGCCGTTATGAATGCGCGCATGGCGCCCGAACATCGAGACGCCGACGGTTTCCATCGGATAGCGGTGCAACGCGAACGGCGGAACATCGGCGAACAGCACCGCGACGCCATTGCGCCTGAGCGATCGCGCGACACGCAGGCCAAGGCCGGTACGGTCATCGTCGCCATACGTGTAAAGCACGTTCACACCGGGGATAAGCGCGTGGTCGTCGCCGTACATGTCGCGCGGCACGCCCGAGACGACAGCAATCGACTCGAGACCGAGCGCAGCGCGCAAGGCATCGATGACATAGATATTCGCGTACTGCGACACGTAGTGAAACGGCGACACGATGACCGGACGTTTCGGATCGATGGCCTTCAGCCTCCGGATCTCGCTCCCGAGCCGGGCAGCGACAGACTGAAGATCGGGCCACACTTCCACGCCGCGCGACAGCCTGCCGTAATAGATGCGCTGATCGATCAGGCTTTCCCGCACGCCGCTCGCGGCCACACGCCGCCTGTCGAAGATGACGGCCCCGAGTACATCGCGGCCGATCTCGCAACGCATGACGCCGTGCCAGCGAACGCGCGCATCGACAAGACTGCGGACGCCCCAGCCCGCGAGCGCGAGACGCTCGATCGCCATCGGCGGAATACGCGCCATGAACGCGCCGCGCAGCCAGTGCGGCCAGCGCGCGATCCTGCTGCGCAGCGAAGCCAGCAGTTCAACCAGCGCGCGATACGACCTGATGTTCATGGATGTGCGGAGCATGCCAACGTGAAGACGGCCCCTTGCGGGGCCGTCTTACCAGCGACGCTCGCTTAAGCCGTTGCAACCGGCTTCGACGGCTTGGCGCTGCTCGTCTTTGCCGGAGCCGAGCAGCAGCACTTGCAGCAACCGCCTGCGACAGCTGCCTTAGCCAGTTCAGTACGTTCGATCTTCTGCATTTTAATTACCTCGTTGATTATTGATTATTTCATTTCACCCGAAATGATTAATGCCTCAAATTCGAGCGAGGCGAATCATAGCACCGGGATTTTTTGATATGAAATCCCTTTACCTTATTTTACTTTGACATTTATCCTGGAATGGACGTCACACCCAAACACGCCCAGACGCCTGATACACGCATCTAGATAGGCGAAGGCATCTGTCTCGCGACCTTCTGTCCTGGCATCCGCCGCGCCCGGCCATGCGGGCGCTGGCGGCGGTGGGTAGATTAACGCGTCATTCATCCGAAAATCCACCAGCGCATCCAGAATTAAACTGAAACGCCGGAAAATAAAAACAACCGGAGATTATCAACAGGATAACAAGGCAACGGATTACACCGACACGACACCCATACCTACAGACAGACAGGAAAACCCCGACACGGAAACTCAACCTGCAAACGGAATAATCCCCCACCGCCAGTCGTTTATCCGGAACACGCGAACGTTTTCGTCACGTGTTTTTCGTTCCGAACGCCTAAACTCCATCACAGAACGTCCACAACAGGAGATCACATCATGCGCAAGACGATGCTTTTCCTCGCCATTCTCGCGATCCAGCAGACCGCTTTTGCCGAGATGCCCAAAACCGTCGATGGTCGCTTGGTCGATGAAAACGGCATGACCCTTTACACGTTCGACAAGGACACGACGCCCGGCAAAAGCGCCTGCACCGGCGGATGCGCGACAGCCTGGCCCGCCGCGATGGCGGATTCCTACGACAAGCCGACGGGCGACTGGACCGTGATTCCGTCAGCCGATGGCAAAAAGCAGTGGGCGTACAAGGGCAAACCGGTGTATCGCTTCGCGAAGGACACCAAGGCAGGTGAAATGAATGGCGATGGCTTCAAGGATATGTGGCACACGGCGAAGCCGTGACACGACCTGAACCGGTCTGAACCGATCTGAAGCGCTCTGATCGAACCCGACGCCGCGAAACATGCGGCGTCGCAGAACATTACTGGTCTTCGGGGCACTGCAGGTTGCAGCCGTTCGGATCGCCGTTGTCACCCTTGCGGCGACGCGCCGACGGGTCGCCCTTCTGGTATTTCTTCGAGGGCGCCGATGCGGCGAACGGCATCTGCGGATGCTCGTTCAGACGGAATTCGTCCTGCAGGATGCCGCCGGGCATGCCCGGTGAGTTCTGCGCAAACGCGATCGAGACGGTACCGAAAAGTGCGCCCGCCGAGATAGCGGCGGCGCACACGTTGATCAGGAATTTCATAGGGATTCGGCGCGGCGTGACCCGCGCGTGAAGCGGGATGCGAAGCGTAGAGGGTATCGCAAACCGCGCCGCGATGCAGCGGGCGCAGGAGCGCCATTTGTTACGCGCGCTTACCCGGCCGTGCCGCTCAAGCCCTCATCGAGATCGACGACTTCGCCGCAATGGAGCGGATCGTAGCCTTCCAGCCGCGCGACGCCGCTGCGGAACCCGTTGCTCCGCAATAGCGCGGCCACCGCGGCAAGTGGCGCCCGCTCCAGCGCCTGGCGCTCGCATGCGAAGTAATAGTCTTCGTCGACCACCGGGACGAAGTCGAGCCCGAAGTGATGCGCGGCCGGCTCGACGCCGAAACCCACGTCCGCCATCCCGCTCGCGACAAAAGCGGCGATCGCCGAATGCGTTAGTTCCGTCGACGCATAGCCGTTCACACGGTCCGGATCGATATCGATGCGCCGCAACGCCAGATCGAGCAGCATCCGCGTGCCCGAGCCAGGTTGACGGTTCACGAAGCGGATATCGTCGCGCTTCAGGTCGATGAGGCCGGCGATGCCCTTCGGATTGCCCTTGGCGAGAAAGAGCCCCTGCTTGCGTCGCGTGAGATGCACGAGTACATGGCGTTGCGGATCGAGCCAACGCCGGTAGACGTCAGCACATATCTCGCGAAATTCACCGCGCGGCAGATGGAAGCCCGCGAGATCGCATTCGCCGCGCGCGAGCGCCGTGACCGACTCGGCACTGTCGCGGTACTTGATGTCGACGCCGATATCGCGCCTCACCAGCTCGGTGACGAGCGCCGCCACCGCATAACCGTGAGACGCGTGAATCCGGACGTTGTCGGTGGGCGGCGCGAGCCAGCGGTTGAGATCGCTCGCGACTTCACTGGCGAGCGCCTGCATGTTGCCGTCGAGCCGCTCGCCACACAGACGCTGCGCACGCAGCACCGCCTGTCCCAGTTCGGACAGCACGGAGCCGCGGCCGCGTTCCTTGGCGATCAACGCGCCGCCCAGCCGCTCCTCGATTGCGCGCAGCAAACCCCACGCGTGACGGTAGGACAAACCCTTAAGCGTAGCGGCCTGCGAAATGCTGCCGGACTCGTCGACAAGCGCCAGAAGCGGCACAACGTCCGTCAGACTGGCCTCCCGGCCGTCCAGGTCGCGCACGACGAGTTGCGCCTGACATTCGATTCTGATCATCGGTTCATATATGCAACGATATTTCCTATTGCGGGAGACGGGTTGTCCACCTATCTTTCTACTCAGATATACCAGATACACCAAAGCATAGATGCACACATTATGAATAACAAGTGCATATTAGACTCTGGAGGAACCCCGCAATTGAACACTACAAATACCATCGCGCCGGACGCGCTCGTGCAACGTCACGCGCGCCCGGGTATGTCACTGCTGGCGATCCTGCACGCTATCCAGGACGAAGCCGGGTTCGTGCCGCCCGAGGTCATCGCACCGCTTGCGCAGGCGACGAATCTGTCGCGTGCCGAAGTGCACGGCGTCATCACGTACTACCATCACTTCCGTACGCAGCCCGCTGCGCGGATCACCGTGCAGCTCTGCCGCGCGGAAGCGTGTCGCAGCATGGGCACCGAAGCGCTCGCACAGCACATCGAGGCGCGTACCGGTTGCCGCTTCGATGCTGAGCACAGCCACACCGATGCGGTTGGGCTCGAATCGGTGTATTGCCTCGGTCAGTGCGCGCTCTCCCCGGCGATGATGATCAACGACACATTGCACGCGAAAGTCACGCCACAGAAGTTCGATGCGCTCCTCGCCGCTGCTACCCGACGTGTGGAGGAAACGGTATGACGCGCGTCTATATTCCCCGCGATTCGTCCGCCCTCGCGCTCGGCGCTGATGCGCTCGCTGAAGCCATTGCAGCCGAAGCCGCCCGTCGTGGCATTGCTGTCGACGTGATTCGCAATGGTTCGCGCGGTCTGCTGTATCTCGAACCGCTGGTCGAAGTGGAAACATCGGCGGGGCGCGTCGGTTACGCGAACGTCGAAGAAACCGACGTCGCGTCGCTGTTCGATGCGGGCTTCATCGAAGGCAAAGCGCACGCACGCCACGTCGGCGTAGTCGACGACATTCCGTATCTGAAGAAGCAGCAGCGCCTGACGTTCGCGCGTATCGGCATCACCGATCCGCTGTCGACCGAAGACTATGTCGCGCATGGTGGCATCGAAGGCCTGAAGCAGGCGCTCGCAATGGACGGCGCCGCCGCCTGCGATGCGCTGATCGAATCGGGCCTGCGTGGACGCGGCGGCGCAGCGTTCCCGGCCGGCATCAAATGGCGGACGGTCCGCGCGGCGCTCGCCGATCAAAAGTACATCGTCTGCAACGCGGACGAAGGCGATTCCGGCACGTTCTCCGATCGTCTCGTGATGGAAAGCGACCCGTACGTGCTGATCGAAGGGATGATCATCGCGGGCATCGTGACGGGCGCCACGGTCGGCCATATCTACGTGCGCAGCGAGTATCCGCATTCGATCGCGACGCTCGAGGCCGCAATCCAGAAAGCGCGCGCCGCCGGCTGGCTCGGCGACAGCGTGCTCGGCTCGGCACATCGCTTCGAACTGTTCGTCGCGAAAGGCGCGGGCGCTTACGTGTGCGGCGAAGAAACGGCGCTGCTCGAATCGCTCGAAGGCAAACGCGGCATCGTGCGCGCGAAGCCGCCGCTGCCCGCGCTTGCCGGCCTGTTCGGCAAGCCGACCGTGATCAACAATGTGATCACGCTCGCGACGGTGCCGATCATCTTCGCAAAAGGCGCGGCGTTCTATAAGGACTTCGGCATGGGCCGCTCGCGCGGCACGCTGCCGTTCCAGCTGGCAGGCAACGTGAAGCAGGGCGGCCTCGTCGAAATCGCGTTCGGCGTGACGCTGCGCGAACTGCTTTACGACTACGGCGGCGGCACGGCAAGCGGCCGGCCGGCGCGTGCCGTGCAGGTCGGCGGCCCGCTCGGCACGTATCTGCCCGAAAGTCAGTGGGATATCCCGATGGATTACGAGGCGTACGCGGCGGTCGGCGCGGTGGTCGGTCACGGCGGACTCGTCGTGCATGACGACACGTCCAATCTCGCCGAACTCGCGCAATATGCGATGCACTTCTGCGCGCTGGAATCGTGCGGCAAATGCACGCCGTGCCGGATCGGCTCGACGCGCGGCGTCGAAGTCATTGGACGCATCCGCAACGGCGATACGTCGACGCAGCAGGTGCAACTGCTGCGCGATCTGTGCGACACGATGGTCGCGGGTTCGCTGTGCGCAATGGGCGGCATGACGCCCTTCCCGGTGCTGTCCGCACTCGACCATTTCCCCGAAGACTTCGGTCTCGACACCGCGCCGAAAGCGGCGGCGGCCTGACGATGGAGCCCAACATGTCCGACCTGCTCAACCCGAAAGCTGGTGGCTGCGGCTCCGGCAATTGTGCGTGCAAATCCGCGGCGCGCGACCCGTTCGACGACACCGATTACGGCACGCCACTTCGTCACGCCGATGTGAGTGTGACGCTCGAAATCGACGGCGAATCGGTCACGGTGCCGGCCGGTACGTCAGTGATGCGCGCCGCCGCCGAAGCCGGCGTGAATGTGCCGAAGCTCTGCGCCACCGATTCACTCGAACCGTTCGGCTCGTGCCGTCTGTGTCTGGTTGAAATCGAAGGGCGGCGCGGTTATCCGGCATCGTGCACGACGCCGGTCGAAGCCGGCATGAAGGTGAGCACGCAGACCGACCGTCTGCAGTCGCTGCGCCGTAACGTGATGGAGCTGTACATCTCCGATCACCCGCTCGACTGCCTGACCTGCCCCGCCAATGGCGACTGCGAACTGCAGGACATGGCCGGCGTGACGGGCCTGCGCGAGGTGCGTTACGGCTTCGATGGCGCGAACCATCTGAAGGATAAAAAGGACGAGTCGAATCCGTACTTCACGTACGACCCGTCGAAGTGCATCGTCTGTAACCGCTGCGTGCGCGCGTGCGAAGAAACGCAGGGCACGTTCGCACTGACGATCGCCGGACGCGGCTTCGAATCGCGCGTCGCCGCGAGCGAAAACGTGCCGTTCATGGAATCGGAATGCGTATCGTGCGGCGCGTGTGTCGCCGCATGCCCGACTGCGACGCTGCAGGAAAAGACCGTCGTGATGCTCGGCCAGCCCGAACACTCCGTGGTGACGACGTGCGCGTACTGCGGCGTCGGCTGCTCGTTCAAGGCGGAGATGAAGGGCAGCCAGGTCGTGCGCATGGTGCCGTACAAGAACGGCGGCGCAAACGAAGGTCACGCGTGCGTGAAGGGCCGCTTCGCATGGGGCTACGCGACGCACAAGGACCGCATCAAGAAGCCGATGATCCGCGCGAAGATCACCGATCCGTGGCGCGAGGTCAGCTGGGAAGAAGCGATCAGCTATGCGGCATCGGAATTCCGCCGTATCCAGGCGAAGCATGGCCGCGATTCAATTGGCGGCATCACTTCGTCGCGCTGCACGAACGAAGAAACCTATCTCGTGCAGAAGCTCGTGCGCGCCGCGTTCGGCAACAACAACGTCGACACCTGCGCACGCGTCTGCCACTCGCCGACCGGCTATGGCCTGAAGACGACGCTCGGCGAATCGGCCGGCACGCAGACATTCGCATCGGTCGACAAGGCCGATGTGATCGTCGTGATCGGCGCGAATCCGACCGACGGCCACCCGGTATTCGCCTCGCGTCTGAAGCGTCGTGTGCGCGAAGGCGCGAAGCTGATCGTCGTCGATCCGCGCGTGATCGACATCGTCGATACGCCGCACGTGAAGGCCGTGCATCACCTGCAACTGCGGCCGGGCACGAACGTCGCGATTGTCAATGCACTCGCGCACGTGATCGTTACCGAAGGCCTGCTCGCAGAACAGTTCATCGCGGAACGGTGTGAAGACCGCGCGTTCCAGCAATGGCGTGACTTCGTCGCGCTGCCGGAAAACGCGCCGGAAGCGACCGCCGAAGTGACCGGTGTGCCGGCAGAAACGGTTCGTTCAGCGGCCCGCATCTACGCAACGGGCGGCAACGCGGCGATCTATTACGGCCTCGGCGTCACGGAGCACGCACAAGGCTCGACCGCCGTGATGGGCATCGCGAACCTCGCGATGGCGACGGGCAACATCGGCCGCGAAGGCGTTGGCGTGAACCCGCTGCGCGGCCAGAACAACGTGCAGGGTTCGTGCGACATGGGCTCATTCCCGCACGAACTGCCGGGCTATCGCCATATCAGCGATACGACGACGCGCGCGCTCTTCGAAGATGCGTGGAACTGCACGCTGCAACCCGAACCGGGCCTGCGCATTCCGAACATGTTCGATGCCGCCACGCACGGCACGTTCATGGGCCTCTATTGCCAGGGCGAGGACATCGTCCAGTCGGATCCGAACACGCACCACGTGGCGGCCGCACTGTCGGCGATGGAATGCATCGTCGTGCAGGACATTTTCCTGAACGAAACCGCGAAGTACGCCCACGTGCTGCTGCCGGGCGCGACGTTCCTCGAAAAGGACGGCACGTTCACGAATGCGGAACGTCGTATCTCCCGCGTTCGCAAGGTGATGCCGCCGCTCGCCGGCTACGCCGACTGGGAAGTGACGCTGCTGCTGTCGCGTGCGCTCGGCTACGAAATGGACTACACGCATCCGTCGGAAATCATGGACGAAATTGCGCGTCTGACGCCGACGTTCCATGGTGTCTCGTACAAGAAGCTCGACCAGCTGGGCAGCATCCAGTGGCCGTGTAACGAGAACGCCCCGGACGGCACGCCGACGATGCACATCGATACGTTCGTGCGCGGCAAAGGCAAGTTTGTGATCACGAAGTTCATCGCTTCGCCAGAAAAGGTCACGCGCAGGTTCCCGCTGCTGCTGACGACGGGCCGCATCCTGTCGCAGTACAACGTCGGCGCGCAGACACGTCGTACGGAGAATTCGCGCTGGCATGACGAAGACCGGCTCGAACTGCATCCGCACGATGCCGAGGAACGCGGCGTCAAGACAGGCGACTGGGTCGGGATCGAATCGCGTGCAGGACAGACCGTGCTGCGCGCGAAGGTGACGGAGCGGATGCAGCCGGGCGTCGTGTACACGACGTTCCACTTCCCCGAGTCCGGCGCGAATGTGATCACCACCGACAGTTCCGACTGGGCCACCAACTGCCCCGAGTACAAGGTGACAGCGGTGCAGGTGATGCCGGTCGAACAGCCGTCGGAATGGCAGCAGCACTATTCGCGCTTCAATGCCGAGCAGCTCGATCTGCATGAGCAGCGCGAGCTGTCGAACGCGACGGCAGGCAAGTGAGGGCACACCATGGATGACAACAATCTGATCGACATGGCGAACCGGATCGGCGACTTCTTCGGTTCGCTGCCGGATCACGAGGAAGCGCTGACCAGCATCGCCGATCACATCCGCCGCTTCTGGGAACCGCGGATGCGTCGCGCGATTCTGGCGACGCTCGATACGCCCGGCGCAACCGAAGTCGTGATGTCGGACATCGTCAGGGAAGCGCTATTGAAGTATCGCGACAAGCTGACACCGGTCGCCGCCTGAATCTCGCAGTGGTAGTACAAGACGCCGGACGCCTGTTGCGTTCGGCGTTTTCATTCGATGTCCCGCTCCGCCTGCGTGCTTTTGGTGAACCACGCTTCGCAGTGACGTAACAAGCCGTTCAGATCGGAGGCCGGGCGGCCACGCGCGGCGATATAACCGTCCGGGCGCAGCAGATAGAACGCCGGGCGCGTGCGTCCATAGGAATCGGTCAGCGTCGGGCCACCTTCGCCCTGCACATCGGTCAGACGCCAGATGCGCATCGCGTCTGGCATCAGTTGCCCTACTTCTTCGACAAAGCGCTTCAGGTCCGCATCGCGCGCGGCTTCGCGGGCGGTGACCGGATCGTGCGTGGCTTCTTCGTCCGTGTCGGGCGCAACCAGCAGCAGCAACGAGAAGTACGCCGGGTCGTGCAGATCGTACAGGCAGCCGACGCCGGGCGCGCGTCCGAGCGGGCCGTCGAGCACATGCACATACGCATCGGGCGCGCGCTCACCGGCGCGCGGGCCGCCATCGAGCACGCGTTCGAGCGTCAACGGACTGCGCCGGTACTGGATCGACAGCTCGCTGACCGTGCGCCGCGCTGCGTCGCGCAACGGTCCGAGCGCGGACAGCACGGGCATGACGCGTTCGCGCAGCAATTTCAGCGGACCATGATCGGCTTCGGCAAGATGCGTGACGAAGCTCGTCTGTCGCAAGACGTCGCGCTCGATCGGATGACGTTCGATGTGGTACGTGTCGAGCAGCCGGTCGGGCGCATCGCCCGAGAGCACGCGCGCGAGTTTCCAGCCAAGGTTGAATGCTTCCTGAATCCCGGTGTTCATGCCCTGCGCACCGGCCGGGCTGTGCACATGCGCGGCGTCGCCGGCAAGGAAGACGCGCTCGGCGCGCAGCTGCCCGACCATGCGGCTGTTCAGATGAAAATACGACGACCAGTTCAGCGCCGACAACGTAATGGGATGCTGCACGCGTCGTCCGACGATCGCCTTGCATTCATCGAGCGAAGGCGGCGTGGCCGGAATCGACGACGCGGGCGCCGCCTCGCCGTTCATCGCCATCGCCTCGAACGGTTGAAGTGGATGATCGGCGATCAGCCGGTAGCGCTCCTCGCCCATCGGGAACAGCCCGGCAAGCCCTTCGCCTGACGCGAAGATATGGAACTCGTCGTCGGGCCAGTCGACGTCGGCCTGTATGTCGGCAAGCAGAAAGGTCTGCTCGAACGTCTTGCCCGAAAAGCTCACGCCGAGCCGGTGGCGCACCGCGCTATGCGCGCCGTCAGCGGCGATCAGATACGAAGGATGCAGCGTCTCGATGTGACCGTCAGCGCGTTGCAGCGTCGCGTTGAGGCCCGCCGAGCCCTGCGAGAACGCAGTCAGCTCGACGCCGCGCTCGATCGTGACGCCGAGCGTCTCGAGATGCCCGGTCAGAAGCCGTTCGGTAATGGATTGATCGATGAACAGCAGATACGGATAACGCGTCTGCAACGGATCGAAATCGAGCCGCGCGCGACGTTGTCCATTCGAATAGAGATTGGCGGCGCGCGCCCGATGCCCGAGTTCAAGAAACGGCTCGACGATGCGATGCTGTTCGAGCAGTTCGAGCGTGCGCGCCTGGATGCCGATCGCGCGCGAGTCAGGTGCAGGCTGCGATGCGCGGTCGATGAGACGCACTGGTATGCGCGCCCGGGCAAGGCTCATCGCGGCAGCAAGCCCGGTCGGACCCGCGCCGACGATCAGCACCGGCGGCGCGTCGAGAGGAACAGCGGCCATGCAGGGCTCCAGACACTGACGTGTGTCTAGTGTACGCCGCCATATTTTTGTCCGACGATGCAGCGCATCAAATGCGTTTCAACGCTTCGGCGCGGGGTGATCGAGCACGCAGCGGTGATCGGTCGTGCCGAGATCGACCTGCAGCGTCGCGTGATGCATCGCGAAGCGCTCGCGCAACGTCTTCACGATGCCGTCGACGTACTCGTCGCCCGGGTGGCCATCCGGCATCACGACGTGCACGCTCAGCGCATTGCCGGTGGTCGACAGTGCCCACACGTGCAGATCATGCACGTCGATAACGCCGGGCTGCGAACCGAGGTAGTCGCGGATGCGCTGCAGGTCGACGCCAGGCGGCACGGCGTCGAGCGCGAGGCACATCGAATCGCGCGCGAGGCCCCACGTGCCGTACACAATCACCGCAACCACCATGATGCTCATCACCGGATCAAGCCACGTCCAGTTCGTGAAAAGAATCACGAGCCCGCTGATGGCGACCGCGGCGGAGATCAATGCGTCGGCGGCCATGTGCAGGAATGCGCCGCGAACGTTGAGATCTTCTTTCTGGCCGCGCATGAAAAGCCACGCCGCAAAGCCGTTGCCGATCATGCCGAGCGTCGCGACGATGAACACGTCGAGCCCGGCGACCGGCGCCGGATGAAACAGACGCCCGATCGCCTCGGCGATGATCACGCCGCACGCGAACAGCAGCAGGCCGGCATTCGCGAGCGACGCCAGAATCGACGAACTGCCGAGGCCGAAGGTATAACGCGCAGACGGACGGCGTGTCGTGAGCCAGATCGCGCCCCATGCGAGCAGCAGACCGAGCACGTCGGAGAGATTGTGGCCGGCGTCGGCGAGCAGCGCCGTCGAGTTCGCGAGCACACCGTAGACGCCCTGAATCACGACGATCGCCACGTTCAGCGCGACGGCGAGCGCGAATACCCGGCCCTGTCCTGGTACGGGCGCGTGATGATGGTGATGGCCGTGGCCCCCATGACCGTGACTATGGCCGGCGTGGCTGCTGTGAGCGTGACCGGCGTGGTCCTCGTGTTCTGCGTGACCGGCATGGTCGTGCTCGTGCGCCTGACCAGCGTGATCGTGCTCCCCGTGATCATGACCCGCGTGATCGCATCCAGCACCGTGCCGATGCGACTGCGCCCGTGTGTACTTCATATGACCCGAAGCCGAAGCCGAAGCCGAAGCCGTATGCCCGCCCGTTTCCCCATCGGCATCGGTCTTATCGACCGACGACGGCGCGTGTTCTTCCCGCTCCCCGGCCGGATGGTTCCGGTTTGGCGTATTCATGATTCTTGTTCCATGGAAAATTCAGCGACCGGTTCGGCCACGTGTTCGAGCATGCCCGCGAGCATCGCGCTGATGTGCAGGTCGGCGGCCAGATAAAACACCTGCTTGCCCTGACGCTCTGCCCGCACGATGCGGGCCGCGCGCAGCAGCCGCAAATGATGGCTCACCAGCGAAGGCGACAGCCCGAGCAGTTCAGCGATCGCGCCCACTGCGCGCTTGCCGTCCGCGCAGGCAAGGACGATCCGCAGACGCGTCGGATCGCCGAGCAGCCGGAACAGATCGGCAAGCTGCACGACGCGGTCATCCTGTGTTGAAGGAGTCATCGTAGACGTACATATGAACAGTTGTTCACATGTTATACATTGACGTGGCCCGCGTCAATCAGGGGATGCCTCGCCGAGTGTGGGAAAATGCGGCGTCTGTCTTACCGAACTGCCCTTCCCACCGTCATGCAACCTGTTTTTGACCGCGCCTGGGCGGCGCATCGTGACGGTCGACTCGACGACGCTGAGCGCGATTACCTCGCGACCCTCGCCGCCGATCCCGTCCACGTCGACGCCCTGCATCTGCTTGGCGTCCTGCGCCACCAGCAGGGCCAGCACGCCGCCGCCGCCGATCTCGTGAAGCGCGCGGCCGATCTGCGCCCGGACGACGCCGCACTGCAACTGAATCTCGGCAACGCGCTGAAGGCGCTCGGCCGCCTGGATGGCGCCATCGAGCGCTTTCGCAACGCGCTCTCGCTCGCGCCGACGTTTCCGATGGCGCACTACAACCTCGGCAACGCGTACGCCGCGGCCGGACGCCACGAAGACGCCGCCGATGCGTTCCGCAGGTCGTTGCGGCTGCAGCCGGCGGACGCGTCGTCGCATAACAACCTCGGTAACGCGCTGCACGCGCTGGGTCAGCATCGCGACGCCGTCGTCTCGTTCGAGCGTGCGCTCGAGCTGCGTCCAGGTCACGCGGGCGCCCACAACAATCTCGGCATGGCGCTCAATGCGCTGAACCAGCCCGACGACGCGATCACGCAGTTTCAGGCGGCGCTCGCCACGGAGCCGCGCTTTGTCGCCGCCAGATTCAATCTGGCAAACACACTCGACGCGCTCGGCAGGCATGAAGAAGCGGTCGCAGCATTCGAAGCGACGCTCGCGATGCAGCCGCATCTCGCGCCCGCGCTGTTCGGACTCGGCAACGCGCTCGCGGCGCTCGGGAGCCACGCGCAGGCCGCGCAGCAGTTCGAGCGCGCGGTCGGGCTCGATCCGGCGTTCAGTCTCGCGTGGCTCGGGCTCGGCACGTCGCGTCACGCGCTTGGTGCGCTCGAAGCGGCCGTGCGTGCGTTCGATCAGGCGTTGCGGTTGCGGGACGATCTGGCGTCGGCGCATATGAACCGCGCGCTGGTCTGGCTGACGCAGGGCGACTTCGCGCGCGGACTGCCGGAATACGAGTGGCGGCTTGAAACGACCGCTCACCCCGTTCATCTGCCGATGCCGCGCTGGCGCGGCGAGCCAATCGAAGGCAAAACGCTCTTTGTTTATGCCGAGCAGGGATTCGGCGACACGCTGCAGTTCGTGCGCTTCGTGCCGCTCATTGCTCGCAAGGGCGTGCGGGTCGTGCTCGAAGTGCAGCCCCAGTTGCTGCCGATTCTTGCGCCCGTCGCGCAGGAATGGCGCGTCACGCTGATCGCGCAGGGCACGCCGCGGCCGCGCGCCGATCTGCATTGCCCGCTGTTGAGCCTGCCACTCGCGCTCGGCACCACCTTCGACACGATTCCGGCCCGCACGCCGTATCTCAGCGTGCCGCCGGCGTACGGACGCAAGTGGCGCGGATCGCTCGGCGGTCGCGCGAAACGCAAGATCGGGCTCGCGTGGTCGGGCCGCATCCAGCAGCACGAAAACCGCACGATGCCGCTTGCCGCACTCGACCCGCTGTTCGCGCTTGAAGGTATCGACTGGATCGTGCTGCAGCCGGACCTGCGCGCCGAAGAGCGCGCAGCGCTCGATGCGCATCCGCGCGCTGCATCGATTCATCGCTTCGAGCAACGCATCGCCGATTTTGCGGACACTGCCGCGATCATCGAGCGGCTCGATGCAGTCGTGTCGATCGATACGTCGATCGCTCACCTTGCCGGCGCATTGCGCAAGCCGCTCTGGCTGATGCTTCCGTTCGCCGCCGACTGGCGCTGGTTCACCGGCGACACAAGCAGCCCGTGGTACCCGGGCGTCGAGCTCGTGCGCCAGCCGCAACCGGGTGCGTGGGACGAGGTCGTGGGAACCGTCGCGCTCGCGTTGCGCGACGCATAAACAAAACCCCACGTTCATCACCAACGTGGGGTTGTCGAATCAACCACATCTACCTTGTGCGGCCTGCGTCACGCGATCCGCGCGACGCAGGCGAGTGGTTCGCTACGCCGTCCGGTACTGGTTGCGCGCCTCAGGCGTGCGATACAGCACGAGCGTCGCGATCAGACCGACGATCGCCGCCACGCCCATCCACAGACCCGGCGCGGCCTTGTTACCCGTCGTGTGAATCAGCAGCGTCGAGATTGCCGGCGTGAAGCCACCGATCGTCGTCGCGAGACTGTAGGCGAGGGAAAAACCTGCCGTGCGCACTTCGACCGGCATCACTTCGGTCAGCCCGACGACCATCGCGCCGTTATAGCAGCCATACAGGAACGACAGCCACAGTTCGACCATCAGGAGACGCAGGAACGACGGATCGCTGACGAGCCACTGCACCGCCGGATACGACGTGAGAATCGTCAAAATCGTGAACGTCAGCAGCACCGGGCGACGGCCGATACGATCCGACAATGCGCCCGACAGCGGCAGCCAGATCAGGTTCGACACCCCGACGCACACCGTGACCATCAGCACATCGACCGACGACAGCTTCAGCACTTCCTTGCCGAAGGTCGGTGTGTAGGCGGTGATCATGTAGAACGACACGGTCGTCATGATGACCATGCCCATGCCGGCCAGCACGACGCCCCAGTTCTGCACCATCGACTTCATGATCTCGCCCATCGACGGACGATGCTTGCGCGCGAGAAACTCGTCGGTTTCCTGCAGCGAGCGGCGGATGATGAACAGGAACGGTACGATCAGGCAGCCCACCAGGAACGGCACGCGCCAGCCCCAGGCCGTCATCTGGTCGGCCGGCAGAATCTGGTTTAGAACCACGCCGATCAGCGCGGCGAACACGACGGCCACCTGCTGGCTACCCGACTGCCATGCGCAGTAGAAGCCCTTGTTGCCCTTCGTCGCGATCTCCGACAGATAGACCGACACGCCACCCAGTTCGACACCCGCCGAGAAGCCCTGCAACAGCCGTCCGAACAGCACGAGTATCGGCGCCAGCACGCCGATCGTCGCGTAGCCAGGAATCGCCGCGACCGTGAGCGTACCGAGCGCCATCAAACCCAGCGTGAGGATCAGGCCTTTGCGCCGGCCGTGGTGATCGATGTACGCGCCGAGCACAATCGCGCCGAGCGGACGCATCAGGAAGCCCGCGCCGAACACCGACAGCGACAGCATGAGCGAGGCGAATTCGTTGCCGCTCGGAAAGTAGGTCCTGGCAATGGCCGACGCGTAATAGCCATAGACCATAAAGTCGTACATCTCAAGAAAGTTGCCGCTGACCACGCGGAAAACTGTCTTGAACTTCGACTCGTTTGAGGAAGATGCGTGGGACGCAGTAGACATGACGTTCTCTGATTGGCTGCTCACCGCGCTGGCGACGATAAACAGCAGTTGAAACGACCACGGCGTCGGCGATAGACGCGCGCAGCAACATCGGGATGTGGACGCGCCACGGGCGATTCTTATGTCGATGCGCAGCGCATCGGCGCGATATCCGGGTATCACTTGAGGAGGCGCCGGGCGCCTTCCCGGGCAGGATATTACCGCTCTTGACGTCGTGTTGCATTTCATACAAACGGCTTACTGGAATCGCGGCATCTGAGCGGTACACTACCAGGCTCATGACTCGTTTCGGCGCTTTCTGCAATGTCCGATCTATCCCTGCGTCCCGCCACAATCGACGACGCTGCGCTCATCGCATCGATCCATGCTGCCAGCTGGCAGGCGACCTATCGCGGGCTGCTGCCCGACGCGTTTCTCGACAACGACGTCGCCCGGGATCGCGCCGCGCACTGGGAGGCGCGGCTCGCGGCGCCAGGCGCGGATCGACGACTCGTCGTGATCGCGGAACGCGCCGGCGAAGGGATCGGCTTCGTATGCGTCGAACGGCAGGCCGACTCGCAATGGGGCGTACTGCTCGACAACCTGCATACGTTGCCGGGTCATCAACGCATCGGCGTCGGCAAGCTGTTGATGCGCGCCGCGTGCGACTGGACGCGCACGCAGGGCGAAACCCAGCTGTATCTCTATGTGCTCGAAGGCAACGCGCCGGCAATCGCGTTCTACGAACGTCAGGGCTGGCAGGCAGCTGGCGCGGAGCCTGACTATATGGGCGGCGTCGACATCACTGCGCTGCGGTATGTGTATCGTCTCGACGCGAATGAACAGTGAGGGTTGGCGCGTTCATTTGAAACACCCTTGACGCAACGCCAGAGACCGGAAGTTTCACCGGGTACTTTCGGACGTTTCTGATCGTTGGTGTTTCGACGCCAGGGCATCATCGGCCGCTTCCAGCTATGGCTTTTACCGAGACGGCCCACGTCGGGGTCGGCCACTGCATGTGCCTTATGCATCGGCGTCGAGTCATACGTCGAGTGGCCGCCACTCTGTCATGAGCATCGCGAGAAGAACGATGTCGACTATTCCCCTCACTTTGATCGAAGGCGCAATGGCGCTCCCCAGAGTGCGCCCGTTTGCGAGCCTCCCTCATTCCTTTGGTCGCGAATGGGCGCTGTTGCCGCCCAATGTCAGCTTTCGTGTCGAACTCAAGGCGCTGTATGCGGCCATGTTGCGCACGTTCTGTTTAAGCGTCGAGGCGATCCGTACGGCGTGTCGATGGGAGCCGCTGAAGGTGAAGCCTGTGGCCGGCGGTTTGACTGCTGAGGCGGGTTTGACTTCTGGTGTGTCTGTACCGTCTGATCCGTCAGCCGGGCCGGTGCATGCGGCGCCTGTTGATCTGCTGATCGCGCCCGATGCGCCACAGTCTTCGTCGCGCAAACGGATGTTGCTCGGCGGCGCGTGTGCAGCGAGTGGCGCTGCCGTGCTCGCGTGGATCGCGTTGTCGACCTCGCATTCTCATCTGGCTGATCGCAGGACGCAGGACGGCGCGAAGGACGACATGCTTTCGTCATCGAACACACCATCGAGGCCGACATCGATGCGCAGCGACGATATCGGGTCGTCCGCTGCTGCGGCGTCGGCTTCGACTGGCAGGCAGGCGGCGGCAACGGAAACGATAGCTGCGTCTGCTGCGACATCGACAGCAGCGAAAACGGCGAGAAACGCATCGATGACGACGGCCACGCGTGCTTCTGCGACGAACGCCGCAGTAAGCATCTCCGCTCACGATCATCCGGTGAAAACCGCTCGCTCGGACGCGAAACCCTCTCGCACATCGATGCGCGACGCCACGAGCGCACCGATCGCGAAATTGCGGAAGGCGGATCAACGCGTGACATCGCACGTCACCAGAATGGCCAGACAGTCTGCTACGTCGAAACCGGCAACGCCCTCCGGCCTGGCCGTCGCGTCGACACGTCGCTCGAACGCGGTGCTATCGGCAGCCGGTCGCTTCTCACCACACCCGGCGACCACAACCGCCATCGACGACTACGCGTCCATCAAGACCTGGGCGGCTACGCACACCGGCGACGCCACATCGCCACGAGCCAGCGCCAGCGCAAACAGCAACGCCGACTGGATGGACAGCATGACGCAACGTCGCGTGACCGAAGTGCCTGAGCGCTTTTCGAAGTAATCGTCGTCACAAACGAAAACAGCCTGGCGCAAAACCAGGCTGTTCCGTTCAAACATGCGCTGATCGACGACCTACCGCGTTCCAGGCAAGCCCGCTTCCGTCTGACGCTGCAACTGTTGCACCTGCCGCTGCAATTCGCGCAGCTGCGCCTGCGCCCGCTCCTTCTCGGCACGCAATGTCACCGCCTCGCCCTGCACCGCACGCTGATGGTCGTTGACCTGCGCCTGCTGCGTACGCGCGACATCGAGGTCGGCCTGCAGCCGCTTCGCCCGATCTTCCGACAGCGCAATCACGCGATCGAGAAACGCCTTCTGCGCCTGCAATTCGGTACGGTGAATTTCAATGTCGGCCAGTTGCACCGTCTGCTTCACGAAGCCCGCATAAATGGCTTCGGCGCGCACGTCGTCCTGCGACTTGATCACGCGCCAGAAATGACGGTCCTGAAACAGCGCGACGTAGTACGTCATCTCCTGCGGATAGAAGAAGAGGCTCGCGCCGTAGCTTCCGTTATACGTGGTGCGCAATTCGACGAGCTTCGAATCGCGAATCATCTGCATCAATTCAGAGACGTCGCCCTGTGCGTCGCCCGCGCCGGCGGCGCCCGACGCTGCCTGCTGCGCGGACGGATCCGGCTGCGACGTCAATGCGTTCATTGCAGGCCGCGTGCCGACGACAGGCGCCGACGAGGCGCTCTCCTGTGCCCGCGCCGCCGCGCCGTGCAGCGACGCGCCCGCCACCGCGAGCAGCACCGCGCGCCGCAAAGATAAGGAGTACTTCATCGTGCATGCTCCGTGCAAATGCTGAATAGCCGGCAATTATCGCGCGGTTTGACAGCGAAGCGAAGCATTCTGAACAACCACGCGCCGACTTTAAATCAAGATAGATGGCCGTCGCGACGATCCGATGAATCCGCGATACAAATCGCGGCAAAACGAAACGGATTAGCGCAGTAAACGATAAAAAAGCCGGCGAGCGGCCGGCCTTTCCGTGCGTGTCCAATATCGAGACGCTAGAAGCGCGTCTCGCGCGCGACCCGCAAGAACGTGTCGAGCAACGGCGTGCAGTCGAGCAGTTCCGGACCACCCGCGCGATGAAACTCCGGGTGCCACTGCACGCCCATCACAAAGGGCGCGCGACGGTATCGCACGGCCTCGATGATGCCGTCGGAAGCCGAAACAGCTTCGATGTTCAGATCGCGACCGAGCGTCTTCACGGCCTGGTGGTGGATCGAGTTGACGATCGCTTCACGCCGGCCGGGGAACATGTTCGCGAGCGTCGAGCCATCCGGGAAATGCACCGCGTGCCGGTGCTGGTCGTAATGCTCGCTGACGTGCACGCCGGCCGTCGGCACTTCGGTGGCGATGTCCTGGTACAGCGTGCCGCCGAATGCCACGTTGATCAGCTGGCAACCGCGGCACACGCCGAGCACGGGCTTGCCGGACTCGACGAACTCGTGCAGCAGCTCGAGCTCGTACATGTCGCGGACGCGATCGCCGGGCCACTCGGGCCGGGTCGCGACTTCCTCGTAGGATTGCGGGGAGACGTCGGCGCCGCCTTGCAGCAGCAGGCCGTCGAGATGCTTCGCGTAGTCGCGCAGCCGGATGTTGCTCGGATGCAGCATGCCCTGATGACCCACTGTCGGGATCATGAACACGATCACGTCGCGCGACATCACCCAGTGCGCGATCGATTCTTCAAGGTATTGCAGGGTCTTGCCACGCAGCCCCTTCGCGCCCGGTTCCGGGTGGAAGATCCGCGCCGACACGCCGATGCGCAGCGTGCGTTGCGTGATACGCCGACCGGCGCGGTCGAACAGCTGACGGGCGCGCGCCGCCATGATCCGCCCAAAGACAGACCACGCGGAATCGCTCTGCTTCAGATAGCGCGGCGCCGTTGGCGGCACCGAACTGGCCGGTGGCGGATTGAAAGTGGCGAAGTCCGGTTGTGACGTGAAGCCGGGTGGCGGTGAACCCGGCGCGGCAGCCCCGCCAGCTGTAGAAGCCTCAGGCTGCGCGGTTGAAGCCGTCGTGCCGGCGGCGGTGCCGGCTCCTGCTCCGGTCGCCGCTGCCCCGGTCGCCGTGCCAGTCGACGAAGACGCCGGCTTGCCGTGTCGCGAAGACTTGTCGCGATCATGCACTTCGGCTTCCTGCTTCGCGGTCGCCTGGACGGCGGCTGCGCGCGCCTCGGCGGCGTCGAGTTGCTGCCGGGTCTTGGGCGGTTGCGCTGGCGTGACAGTCGATGCACTCTGCGGATCGTCCGTCGAGGCGCGGACCGCCGCCTCGGGCGCCGTCGGCAGTCCCGGGGACGCGGGCTGCGCGCCAGGTGCCGGTGTGCCGGGAAGATCAGTGGAAGAAGGGGTAGCGCCGGGTATGCCCGCCGGTGTAGCCGCGGGTGTTCCAGGATTGGTTGGCTTGTTTTCGCTCATGACTGTGGGGCAGGCGCGCCGTGCACGCGAACGAATGGGACACACTTTGATTATCCGCCAGCAGGCCATCAGCGGCAAACCAGCAAACAATTGCTCACATTGTTGCAGCTTTTTTACGGAAGTGCGGCGCTCATGGATCGGGCTGCTCGTCGAAGGTTTCGCGTAGCGCGATCTGCATGGCGGCGTGGATCTTTACGCACCAGCGCCACAGGACGGTCATCAACAGCGCGGCGCAGATCAGCACGGCAATGAGAAGGCCCGTCGGCGGCAGGATCGCGCCCGACAGCGCCGCGACCAGCAGGAACACGCCGATCATCGATACGACCGGCACAAGGTCCGAGATCGCATAGCGGATCGCGGCGGTGAAGCGCCCAGCCTTCGCGGGCTGCACGCTGATCTCGGCGAGCAGCAGCGCGAGCGACTTCGTCTTGCGATACACGGCGACGAGAAACGGCATCGAGACCAGCAGCGCCGCGCTCCACAACACGACGCGCTGCGTGGGCTCCGACGGAATCCAGCGCGCGATCCACCGGCTGCCATACGGCGCGCTGTACGAGGCCGCGAGGAAAATCGCCGCGACGAGCGCCAGGTTCACCGCGATCTGCACGACGATCCGACGCGTAATGCTGAACACCGTCGGCTCGCCGGTCTCGGGCCGCAAGCTGCCGAGCCACTGCGCGTAGAGGCCGAACACATTGGCGATCGTCGGCGGCATGGCCTGGCCGAGACGGCGCGTGAGTGGATCGGCAGCACGGATCAGATACGGCGTGAAGAGCGTCGTAAGCGCCGACACGGCAACCGCGATCGGATAAAGAAACGCGCTCGTCACTTTCAACGTGAGTCCGAGCGAAGCGATGATGAACGAGAACTCGCCGATCTGCGAAACCGTCATGCCGACACGCATCGCGGTGCGTCCATCCTTGCCCGCGAGGAAGGTGCCGAGCCCGCACGACACGATCTTGCCGGCAATCACTGCGATCGTGATCACGGCGATCGGCCACGCGTAGTCGACCAGCACAGCGGGATTGAGCATCAGCCCGATCGTCACGAAGAAGATCGCCGAGAACGCGTCGCGCAGCGGCGCGATCAGATGTTCGATGCGATGCAGATGGCGCGATTCGGCCATGATCGCGCCGATCAGGAACGCGCCGAGCGCGATACTGTAGTCGAGCTTCACGACCAGCAGACAGAAGCCGAAGCAGAAGCCGAGCACCGACACGAGCAGCATTTCGTCGCTCCTCGCGCGCGCGACGTAGTTGAGCGCGCGCGGCACGACGAGAATGCCGACCACGAGCGACACCGTCATGAACAGCAGCAGCTTGCCAAGCGTGACGAACGCGATGCCCGCGCTCAGTTCGCCCGTCTGCGCGATGCCGGAGAGCAGCACGAGCATCGCGATCGCGAGAATATCCTCGACGATCAGAATGCCGAACACGAGTTGCGCGAAGCTTTCGCGCTTCAGGTTCAGTTCGGATAGCGCCTTGACGATGATCGTCGTCGACGAGATGGCGAGGATCGCACCGAGAAAGAGCGAATCCATCCTGCTCCAGCCGAACGCGCTACCGATCTCGTAACCGAGCCACAACATCAGCACGATCTCGGATAACGCCGCGACAATCGCCGTCGCGCCGACGCGAAAGAGCTTGCGCAGGCTGAACTCGAGCCCGAGCGAGAACATCAGGAACACGACACCGAGTTCGCCGAGCGTCTGGATGGTCTGCTCGTCGTGGATCAGCTGGAACGGCGGCGTGTACGGTCCGATGATCACGCCCGCCACGATATAACCCAGCACCACCGGCTGTTTCAGGCGATGAAACAGCACCGTGACGACGCCCGCGATTGCCATCACCACCGCCAGATCCTGAATAAAGCCGATGCCGTGGTGCATGCGCACGAATCCTTACAAAACGTAAAAATCACATGGTAACCCAGACAGGCGGGAAGCCCCTCCAGCTCCGATCTACAATGCGGACGATATCGCCTGACGGTTTTGCGGGCACGCGCCACGCGTTTTTCCAGCGGCAGGACACCGCAGCCGCTGGAGACAGACGCACCGCGCGCCGCGAAGCAGCGCATCGCATCATTCACCGGACACGGACTGCCATGGCCACCGAATTTACGCCTTTCCCGCCGCTCGCCCAGCTTGCCGCCGATCTCGCCGCCGGCCGCACCACGAGCCGCCAACTTGTCGAAACCGCGCTCGAACGGATTGCCGATCCAGCCGGCCAGGGCGCGGTCGCCTTCATGCACGTCGACGCCGGCAGCGCCCGCGCCGCCGCCGACGCCCACGACCGGCTGCGCGCCGCCGGCACGGTGCTCTCGCCGCTCGCCGGTATTCCGGTCTCGGTGAAGGACCTGTTCGACATCGAAGGCCAGGTGACGCGCGCCGGTTCGCGCGCGCTGGCCAGCGCCGCGCCCGCAACCGCCGACGCGGTCGCCGTCGCGCGACTCAGGCGTGCGGGTGCGGTCATCGTCGGGCGGACCAATATGAGCGAGTTCGCGTTCTCCGGGCTCGGCCTCAATCCGCACTACGGCCATCCGCTGTCACCCTACCAGCGCAACGTGAAGGGCGACGAACGGATTGCGGGCGGCTCATCGTCGGGCGCGGGCGTGTCGGTCGCGGACGGCATGGCCGCCATCGCGCTCGGCACCGACACGGGCGGCTCGATCCGCATCCCCGCCGCGCTGTGCGGCCTGACCGGCTTCAAACCGACCGCCGATCGCATCCCGAAGCAAGGCGCCGTTCCGCTTTCGACAACGCTCGATTCGTTCGGCCCGATCGGCGTCTCGGTAGCGTGCTGCGCGCTGGTCGACCGGATGCTCGCGGGGCTCGAGCCGCGCATTCCGGCTGCGCGACCGCTGGAAGGCGTCAGGCTCGGCGTGCTCACTCACTATGTCACCGACGGTGTGGAACCCGCCGTCGCCGAAGCCATCGATACGGCGCTGAAGCACCTCGAAGCGGCCGGCGCGATCGTCAGCGAAGTGCGGTTCGCACCGCTCGACCGGTTACCGGCGATCAACCGCTTCGGCTTTGCGCCAATCGAGGCGTATGCGTGGCACCGCCCGCTGCTCGAAAAACATCGCGACGAATATGACCCGCGCGTGCTCGTGCGTATCCTGAAAGGCCAGCCCGCCAGCGCCGCCGACTACCTCGACCTTGTCGCCGAACGCAACGCGATGCTCGACGCCGCGCGCAGCACGCTCTGGCAGCGCTTCGACGCCATCGTCGCGCCGACGGTGCCGGTCGTGCCGCCGCGCCTCGCCGATCTCATCCACGATGACGAAGCCTTTGGCCGGACGAACGCCTTGATCCTGCGCAATCCGAGTGCATTCAACTTCCTCGATACGTGCGCGCTGTCGCTACCATGCCACCCCCGCGGCAGCGCGCCGGTGAGCCTGATGCTGGCCGGCCAGCCGCATGGCGACGACGCGTTGCTCGCCATTGGACGGGCCGCCGAAGCCGTCCTTAACACTATCCGTTAGACCGAACCCGACACGGGCGGCGTTCGCGCTAGAATCGCGGTCACACTCACGCTACTTCGGCCCCTATTTATATCAAAATGGCTCTAAACCACCTCATGCATCACCGGGACCCCGTGCTGCGCCGCGAGCGCACATGGCTCGTCCTGCTCGGTCTCATCTGCGTCGCGCTGGTTGCGGGCGCGCTCTATCTCCAGTTCGTCAAGCATGAAGACCCGTGTCCGCTGTGCATCATCCAGCGCTACTTCTTTCTGCTGATCGCCATCTTCGCGTTCCTCGGTGCGCGTTTCGACCGCTGGCGCGGCGTGCGGCTGCTCGAGGTGCTGGCGGTGCTGTCGGCGCTGGGCGGCATCGTCACGGCAGCACGGCATGTTTATGTGCAGGCGCACCCGGGTTTCAGCTGCGGTTTCGATGCGCTGCAGCCGGTGGTCGACGGTCTGCCGCCTGCGCGCTGGCTGCCGTCCGTCTTCAAGGTCGCCGGACTGTGCGAAACGCCGTATCCGCCTATCCTCGGACTGTCGCTGCCTGCGTGGTCGCTGGTCGCTTTTGTGGTCATGTTCGTGCCGCTCGCGCTGAGTTTGCTGCGCAACCGTCGTCGTAGCTAACGCGGCTAACCAGGCGGACACGAAGAAACCCGTGCAGGCCGCGCTCATCGCGAGCCGCCTGCGCGTAAACACCTGGCCTCCCTGGCCGTTTCGCTTTCCGCCTCCGGCGGCGTGCCCGGATTCCGTCCATGGGCCGCTCTTCCCCGCCCCGCCTCGCTCTCCGGGATTTTCCGCGCGACGCAACCTGTTCGCCTGCAGCGAGTCGTACACATGGCATGACCGCAGGCTGATATCCCGCATCATCGGGCCGGAATACTTTCCAGCGTCCGACGGTGCTATCTTCGGTCATGGATGGCGATCTACGTGCGCGAGGCCGGCTACGGCACGACCCCATGCGTAACGCGCGCCCGGTCCGCAATGTCTTCTGGATTCGCCATGACAACGCACACCATCCGTTTCTTCTACCGTGGGTCCGTCCGTGAAGTGCGCGACGTGCCTGCGTCGCGCACCGTGCTTCAGCATCTGCGCGAGGATCTCCATTGCACAGGCACCAAGGAAGGCTGCGCGGAAGGCGACTGCGGCGCGTGCACGGTCGTCGTCGGCGAATGCGATGCGCAGGGCGCGCTGCAGCTGAAAGCGGTCAACGCGTGCATCCAGTTCCTGCCGACGCTCGATGGTCGCGCGCTGTTCACCGTCGAAGACCTGCGCGGCCCCGATGGTGCACTGCATCCCGTGCAGCAGGCAATGGTCGACTGCCACGGTTCTCAATGCGGCTTCTGCACGCCGGGTTTCGTGATGTCGATGTGGGCGCTCTACGAGAACCAGCCTGCCGCGGCCGGCCTGCCCACGCGCGATGAAATCAACACCGCCCTGTCAGGCAATCTGTGTCGCTGCACGGGTTATCGACCGATCGTCGAAGCCGCGCAGAAAATGTTCGACTATCAGCAGTACCCGCGCGTGCCGTTCGACCGCGCGACGGTCGCCGACGCGCTGCGCGCCATCCAGCGGGACGACACCTTCGAATACAGCGCGCCCGATGCACGCGGCGCTGATTTCGGCACGCCGATGTTCTACGCACCCGTCACCGTCGACGCGTTCGCCGCGTTGTGCGCGCAGCATCCGCATGCGCGCATTCTCGCGGGGAGCACGGATGTCGGCCTGTGGGTGACCAAGCAGTTTCGCGATCTCGGCGACGTGCTGTTCATCGGCAACGTGGCCGAACTGAAAACCATCGAACGCGATGCGCAGACGCAGACGATCGGCGCGGCGGCCTCGCTCGAAGACGCCTACGCCGCGCTCGCCGTCGACTATCCCGAACTCGCTGAACTCTGGACGCGCTTCGCGTCGCTGCCGATCCGCAACGCGGGCACGTTGGGCGGCAACGTCGCGAACGGCTCGCCGATCGGCGATTCGATGCCCGCGCTCATCACACTCGACGCGGAAGTCGTGCTGCGTCAGGGCAAAAAAACGCGCGTGCTGCCGCTCGACGCGTTCTACCTCGGCTATCAGAAGAGCGCGCTGCAAACGGGCGAATTCGTCGTGGCGATCCGCGTGCCGCGTCCAGCGCGCGATCTGCGCTTTCGCACCTACAAGGTCTCGAAGCGGTACGATCAGGACATCTCGGCCGTGTGCGCAGCGTTCGCACTGAAGATCGACGGCGACGGCACGATTACCGAAGCACGCGTTGCGTTCGGCGGCATGGCGGCGACGCCGCAACGCGCCGCGCAGGCCGAAGCCGCGCTCACCGGCGCGCCCTGGGACGAAGCGACGGCCCGCCGCGCGATGGACGCCCTCACCGCCGACTACCAGCCGCTGACCGACATGCGCGCGTCGAGTGCCTACCGGTTGAAGGTCGCGCGCAATCTGCTGTGGCGCTTCTATCTGGAAACGCGCGACGCCGCGCCGCTCGCGTTGTCCGAAGTGAACGCCTTCGCATTCGAGGCGAGCGGAGCGCACGACGCAGCCACCACTGCAAGGGAGCCGTTGTGATGAACAGGCAAACCGATGCATTCATGACGCAAACTGCTGACGGAACGTCGCCGGCCGCGACCGCAATCGGCTCCGCGTTGCCGCACGAATCCGCCACGCTGCACGTGAGCGGCGAAGCCACCTACACCGACGATATCGCCGAACTGCAGGACACGCTGCACGCGGCGCTCGGGCTGTCGCGTCACGCGCATGCGCGCATCGTGTCGCTCGATCTCGACGCGGTGCGCAATGCGCCGGGTGTCATCGCGGTGCTGACGGCCGCCGATATCCCCGGAGAGAACAACTGCGGCCCCGTCCTGCACGACGATCCGATTCTCGCCGATGGCGAAGTGCTGTACCTCGGGCAGCCGGTTTTCGCTGTCGTCGCCGAGAGCCATGAACTGGCGCGGCGCGCGGCGTCGCTCGCGAAAAGCGATGACGTGATCCGCTATGAGCCGCTCGAAGCCGTGCTCACGCCTGCCGAAGCGAAAGCGAGAAAGCAGTTCGTGCTGCCGCCAATGCATTTGAAGCGCGGCAGTCCCGATGAAAAGATCGCCGCCGCGCCTCATCGCATCGCGGGCACGTTCGAAGTCGGCGGGCAGGAGCAGTTCTATCTCGAAGGCCAGGTCGCGTATGCAGTGCCCAAGGAAATGGACGGCATGCTCGTGTACAGCTCGACGCAGCATCCGAGCGAGATGCAGCACGTGGTCGCGCACATGCTCAACTGGCCGACGCACAACGTCGTGTGCGAATGCCGGCGGATGGGCGGTGGTTTCGGCGGCAAGGAATCACAGTCGGCATTGTTCGCCTGCGTCGCGGCGCTCGCGGCACGCAAGCTGCAACGCGCGGTGAAACTGCGCGCCGATCGCGACGACGACTTCATGATCACAGGCAAGCGTCACGACGCCATCTACGAATACGAAGCCGGCTTCGACGATACCGGCCGCATTCTCGGCGCGCGCGTGGAAATTGCGTTGCGCGCGGGATATTCGGCGGATCTTTCAGGCGCGGTGGCCACGCGCGCCGTGTGCCACTTCGACAACGCCTACTATCTGTCCGACGTCGATATCGTTGCGCTGTGCTGCCGGACGAACACACAGTCGAACACTGCGTTTCGCGGCTTCGGCGGCCCGCAGGGCGCGCTCGTGATGGAAGTGATGCTCGACAGCATCGCGCGTCAGCTGAAGTGCGATCCGGTCGATGTGCGGGTCGCGAACTACTACGGGGTCGGCGAACGCGACGTCACGCCGTATGGACAGCGCGTCGAGGACAACATCATCGCGCCGCTCACCGACGAGCTGCTCGCGACGAGCGACTATCGCGCGCGTCGCGACGCACTGGCCGCGTTCAACGCGACAAGCCCGGTGCTCAAGCGTGGCATCGCGATGACGCCGCTCAAGTTTGGCATCTCGTTCAACGTGCCGTTCCTGAATCAGGCCGGCGCGCTGGTGCACGTCTACAAGGACGGCTCGATCCTCGTCAATCACGGCGGCACCGAGATGGGCCAGGGGCTCAACACGAAGGTCGCGCAGGTCGTCGCGAACGAACTCGGCGTTGCGTTGTCGCGCGTGCGTTCGACGGCCACCGATACATCGAAAGTGGCGAACACGTCGGCGACAGCGGCCTCGACCGGCAGCGATCTGAATGGCAAGGCCGCCGAAGCCGCGGCGCGCACGATTCGCAACCGGCTCGCTGCGATCGCCGCGCAGCAACTGGACGGCGCAGTCGAAGACGTCACGTTTGCGGACGGCATGGTGAGCGTCAACGGTGCGTCGATGCCGTTCGAGCAGCTCGTCAACGCCGCGTATCTGGCGCGCGTGCAGTTGTGGTCCGACGGTTTCTACACAACGCCGAAAGTCCACTGGGACGCGAAAACGCTCACCGGCCATCCGTTCTACTATTTCGCGTATGGCGCGGCCGTGTCGGAAGTTGTCGTCGATACACTGACGGGCGAATGGAAGCTCGTGCGCGCGGATGTGCTGCACGACGTCGGTCAGTCGATCAATCCGGCGATCGATATCGGGCAGGTCGAAGGCGGCTTCATCCAGGGCATGGGCTGGTTGACGACCGAAGAACTCTGGTGGAACCGCGATGGCCGTCTGATGACGCATGCGCCTTCGACGTACAAGATTCCCGCGGTCAACGATACGCCTGCGGCATTCAATGTGAAGCTGTATCAAAACGAAAACGCCGAGCCGACGGTGTTCCGCTCGAAGGCGGTCGGCGAACCACCTTTGCTGCTGCCGTTTTCGGTGCTGCTCGCGTTGCGCGATGCGATTGCTGCCGTCGCGCCGGATGTGGACATCGCGCCGCCATTGCGTGCGCCCGCGACGCCCGAGGCGATCCTCGACGCGCTCGACGCCATGCGGTTGCAGGCGCCGTCGCAGGCCCAGCCGGCGACGGCGACTGCAACCGCCGATTCGACAGCCTGACACTTTTGTTGCTCCCGTCGCGCACATCAAGCGCGACGGCTGCGACGATTGCGATGATCAAACCCGGCCGCACGGCGATCCCGTGCGGCCCTGTATGGAGAAATACGGATGCAAACCTGGCTGCCCGATCTGCAACAGCTGCTCGTTCACGGCGACGCCGTCGTGCTCGTGACGGTCGCGCGCGCCGAGGGTTCTGCGCCGCGCGATGCCGGCACCAAGATGATCGTCACACGCGATTCGGCGAAGCATACGATCGGCGGTGGACATCTCGAGTGGAAAGCCATCGAGACCGCGCGTCAGGTGCTGAAGGACGGCATGCGTACGCCGCATCTGCGTCGTCTTGAACGCTTCGCGCTGGGTCCCAGCCTTGGACAATGCTGCGGCGGCGCTGTCGTGCTCGCGTTCGAGCGGCTCGACGTCGGCGATCTTGGCTGGGTGACGTCGCTGGCGAAGCGCAATGCAGCCGGTCTTTCGACGGTCCGTAGCGTATCATTCGGCCCCGCTCCGGATGCGGTCATGCTGTCGGACCCGGAACCGGGCGTCGAAGGCACCGACTGTCTGCTGTGGGACGGCGCCGGCTTCGACGAGAGCGGCGCGCTGCTCACCGAGACAATCGCGCCGCGCGACTTCGCCGTCGTGCTGTTCGGCGCGGGACACGTAGGCGCAGCGCTCGTGCGCGTACTTGCGACATTGCCGTGTCACGTGCTCTGGGTCGACGAACGCGACGCGCAGTTTCCGCCGCCCGATACGATCAATGCGCCGAACCTGACGATCGACGCGAACGATGCGCCTGACGAAGCCGTCGACCGCGCCGCGCCGAACACGTACTTCATCGTGATGACGCACGACCATCGCGTCGACCTGGCGCTGGCCGAGCGCATCCTGCTTCGCGGCGACTTTGCGTTCTTCGGCATGATCGGCTCGCATTCGAAGCGCAAGCAGTTCGAGCACCGGCTTGCCGCGCGCGGCATCGATCCATCGCAGATCGCGCGGATGAAATGCCCGCTTGGCGTGGACGGCATCGTCGACAAATCGCCGGAAATCATCGCGATCTCGACGGCGGCACAGCTGCTGCAGGCCGTCGAAGCGCATGCCAGTACGACGCAGCCGGCTTGAATACTTCCGGACCGAATCAGCAACATCTGGAGCGAAGCACGTTCCATCGATAAAACCAGCGAAATACAGAACATGAACACACCCTACGCTCTCACCACTAAAGCTGCTGGCGCACCTAAAGCCGAACTGCACATTCACATCGAAGGCTCGCTCGAACCCGAACTGATTTTTGCGCTGGCTGAACGCAATGGCGTGAAGCTCGCTTACGAGTCGATCGACGCACTGCGCGCCGCCTATGCGTTCACCGATCTGCAATCGTTCCTCGACATCTACTACGCCGGCGCGAGCGTGCTGCTCAAGGAGCAGGACTTCTACGACATGACGATGGCGTATGCCGAACGGGCGCTCGCCGATAACGTCATCCATACGGAAATCTTCTTCGATCCGCAGACGCACACCGAGCGCGGCGTTTCGATTGCAACGGCCGTGGCAGGCATCGAACGCGCGCTCGCCGACGCGGAAAAGCGCGGCCTGACCAGCAAGCTGATTCTGTGCTTCCTGCGCCATCTCTCCGAAGAAGATGCGCTCGCAACCTTCGACGAAGCCCTGCCGCTTTTCGATCAATACAGTCATCGGCTGATTGGTGTCGGACTGGATTCGTCGGAACGTGGCCATCCGCCGTCGAAATTCGAGCGCGTGTTTGCGAAGGCGCGCGACAAGGGACTGAAACTCGTCGCGCACGCGGGTGAGGAAGGTCCGCCGTCATACATCTATGAAGCGCTCGATCTGCTGAAGGTGGATCGCGTCGATCACGGCGTGCGCAGCATCGAAGATCCGGCGCTGGTGACCCGTCTTGCCGACACGCGCGTCGCGTTGACCGTGTGCCCGCTGTCGAACCTGAAGCTGTGTGTGTTCGACGATCTGACGAAACACACACTGAAGGCCCTGCTCGATCGCGGCGTGGCGGTCACGGTGAACTCGGATGATCCGGCTTATTTTGGCGGCTACGTCAACGAAAACTACGTGGCAACCATCGAGGCATTGAAGCTCAACGATGCCGATGTCTACACGATTCTGCGCAACAGCTTCGAAGCGTCGTTCGTGACGCCTGTGGAGCGCGACGCGATGATCGCAAAGCTCGACGCGCACTGGAACGCTTGAGGCGCTTCGACAGCCCGATAAGAAAGCTGGCATTCAAGCCAGCGATGAGACTTTAGATTCCCTATGATGGAGACGGTTTTCCCCATGACTCAAACGGCTTACCGCGCACAACTGCTGACCTTCAATGGCGATCCCGCGCAATCGTCCAACGCGGCCGTCTTCAACGAAGACGGTCTTCTGATCGTCGAGGACGGTCGTGTGGTGGCGAGCGGCGCGTATGCGGCGCTATCGAAGCAGCTCGCGCCGGGTACGCAGGTCACCGGGATGCGCGACAAGCTGATCGTGCCGGGTTTCATCGACACGCACATTCACTATCCGCAGACGGACATGATCGCGTCGCCGGCGCCGGGTCTTTTGCCGTGGCTGGACACGTACACGTTTCCGACCGAGCGCCGCTTCGCGGATCCGGCGTACGCACGCGATACCGCGCGCTTTTTCGTCGACGAGCTGCTTTCATGCGGCACGACGACAGCGCTCGTCTACTGCACGGTGCACAAGGAATCGGCGGATGCCCTCTTTGCCGAAAGCGAAGCGCGCAATCTGCGGATGGTGGCGGGCAAGGTGTTGATGGATCGTAACTGTCCGGCGTTTTTGCGTGACACGGCGCAATCCGGTTATGACGACAGCGCGGAGCTGATCGGCCGCTGGCACAACCGCGGACGGCAGATGTATGCGTTGACACCGCGCTTTGCGCCGACGTCGACCGAAGCGCAACTCGAAGCATGCGGCGTGCTTGCACGTGAGCATCAGGACGTGTTTATCCAGAGCCACGTCGCGGAGAATACCGACGAAGTGAAATGGGTGGCCGATCTGTTCCCGGGTCATCGCAGCTATCTGGACATCTACGATCATTACGGGCTGCTGCGTCGTCGCGCGGTGTATGGGCACTGCATTTATCTTGACGAAGAAGATCGTCGACGGATGGCTGAGACGGGCGCGGTGGCGTCGCATTGTCCGACGTCGAATCTGTTTCTCGGCAGCGGGCTGTTCGATTTCGACAAGGCGGCTGAAGCGGGCATGCCGGTGGCGCTGGCGACCGATGTCGGTGGCGGCACTTCGTTCTCGATGTTGCAGACGATGAACGAGGCGCACAAGGTTGCGCGGTTGAACGGGCATCATTTGACCGCTACGCGGATGTTCTGGCTGGCGACCGCTGGCGCGGCTGAGGCGCTTGATCTTGGCGATAAGGTTGGGACGCTGGCTGTCGGGTCTGAGGCGGATTTTGTTGTGCTTGATCCGGCGGGGACGCCGTTGCTGGCGCGGCGGAACGCGCGGTGTGAGACGCTTGAGGAGTTGTTGTTCTCGTTTGCCCTGCTGGGCGATGATCGGGCTGTGTTTGAGACTTATTCGGCTGGGCGGCGGGTGCATCAGAGGGGGGTTCAGCGCGCTCAGGGCGCTCCTTGCGTCGCTGCTTAAGGTTTTTTTTGTTGGCCTTTCTTTGTGTTCATGTCGGTCTATTAGCGTTGCCCCTGTGCGGGGCGGCATTTTCTTTGCCCCCAAGGGGACTTCCTTCGGGGCGTCCTTGCCGACTGGCGCTTCTTCCTGCCCGTTTTGAGCCTTTTGTTGGCCTTTCCTTGTATTCATGTCGGTCTATTGGCGTCGCCCCTGTGCGGGGCGGCACCTACTTTTCTTTGTCCTTGCCAAAGAAAAGTAGGCAAAAGAAAGGCGCCGAAAACTCGTCCGTTCCGGGCTGTGTGACACACGGGGAACGGCACCCCATGAAGTGTCTCCCTCGCATTTCACACGGCATGGGTCCGCGCACGATCTGATCCCGCGCGTGAGTCACGCATGTGACAAGGCAGTCATCCACCCCACTTCGCACTACGTGCGTCGCGGATCGGTCCGCCCCCCGCGGTTTGCGCACGTTTGAATAACGATTGAGCCTGTTCGCATTAGTCCAGCAGTGGCTGCACAGTCCGTCGCCGAAACTCGGCAAGCCCGCGCCAACAACCCCAATCCCCACATCAACAAGCAAGTTACTACGCCGGCCTCAACCAGACACGCGAATATCCCGGCGCGACGACGGGAGCGGGAAGGTTATGCCTCACGGCGACGCACGAAGTGCGGAGTCGGATGAATGAGCCCTGTGTCACGGGCGGCACTGTACGGGGGATCAGATCGTGCGCGGACCCATAGCCGGTGAAGTGCGAGGGCGACACTTCATGGGGTGCCGTTCCCCGTATGTCACACAACCCGGAGCGGCAGAGTTTTCGGCGCCTTTCTTTTGCCTACTTTTCTTTGGCAAGGACAAAGAAAAGTAGGTGCCGCCCCGCACAGGGGCGACGCAAATAGACCGACATGAATACAAGGAAAGGCCAAGGAAAAGGCCAACGAAAACCAGAACAAAGAAAACCCCAAAACCCTAGGTTTGGGAACAAACCGCATGCAGCGCATTTAACCGCCGCACTGGATCCGCAACATAAGGATTACTCTCATCCCAGGCATACCCAGCGAGAACCGAGCCAATCATCCTCCGGATCGAATCCGTCTGATGAGGATAAAAAATAATTTCCTGCAACTCGCCGGTATACCACCGCTCGACGAAAGCCCGAAACGTATCAATCCCCCGGCGCAAGGGCACATCATACTGAGCCTGCCAGTCGACAGCCTCACCCGCAAAAGCCCGCAACAAAACCTGCACAGCGAGATGCGCTGACCGCACCGCAATCGTCACGCCAGAAGAAAACACCGGATCAAGAAACTCCCCGGCATTGCCCAGTAACGCATACCCGGCCCCGTGCAAGCGCTCGACGTTAGCCGAGTACCCGCCAATATGCCGCACAGGCATCAAAAACGGCGCACGACCAATCAGTCGCGCCAGCGTAGGCTCCTGCATCAGCAGCTCACGCAACCGCGCGTCGCGCGCGTCCTCAGGCATGTCGAGGAAGCCAGCATCCGCCACACATCCCACTGAAGACCGTCCGCCCGCAAGCGGAATCATCCAATACCACACGTCCCGCCGTTCAGGATGAACAGCAACCGTGATCTTGTTGCGGTCCGTCGTGCCAAACGGAATCCCGTCAAGTACGTGCGTGAAAATCGCCGCGCGCGCCGGCATCCGCGACGGCGTTTCAAGATTCAACAGCCGCGGCAGGACACGCCCAAACCCGCTCGCGTCGAGCACAAACCGCGCATGCACCTTGTACGCATTGCCCGCTTCGTCTTCGACGTCGAGCACCGGCGCTTCGCCCGTCTGCATTGCGCGCACCGTGTGTCCGAAACGGACCTCCGCACCCTGCTCCGCCGCGCAGCGAATCAACAGGTTATCGAACGTTGCGCGCTCAACCTGATAGGTCGTGCCCCAGCCCGGCGTGTGTTTGTCACGGAAGTCGAAGGCCGACGCCCTGTCGCCCGCGATAAAGTGCGCGCCGTTCTTGTACTGGAACCCGGCCTCGACCACGGCCTGCAACATGCCCGCCTCTTCGAGGTACGCCATGCTCTGCGGCAACAGGCTCTCGCCAATCGAAAACCGCGGGAAATGCTGGCGCTCGAGCACAAGCACCGAACGCCCGGCCTTCCTCAGCAGCGCAGCCGCAACGGCACCCGAAGGCCCCGCACCGATGATGGCGACGTCGACCCCATCGCCCGTTGTCGTACCTGTATTCGTGTTCAAAACGACCCTCTTCTGGTTGTCCTCGACTTGCCCCCGAGCGACAGTTTCATCTTTTTGTCATCCCATCCCGCTGCATCGACTTGCCATTACAATGGCGCGCAGATCAGTCAATAAACAACAACACCGCGACGGAGACCACATGTCGCCATCTGAAACATACCGCGTGCCTTTCGTGCCGGAAACGGCCTTTGGCATCTGGTTCCTGCGTACCCATACGTGGGAACACCACGTCCTGCGCGTCGCGATCAATGACCTCAAACGTCTGATCGACACGCCCCTGCCCACCGCACCGGTTATCGTCGATACCGGATGCGGCCAGGGTATTTCGTTTCGCCTGCTGGCCGAAGCGTTCAACCCGTCACGCATCGTCGGCATCGACTTCCATGAGCCATCGCTTGTGCTCGCCGAAAACGCGGCCGGCGGCTGTGCACCGAACACCACCGTCGACGTCATGCATGGCGACTGCGCACAGCTGCCGCTGCCCGACGCCAGCGCCGACATCGTGTTCTGCCATCAGACGTTCCATCACCTCGTCGAGCAGGGACGCGCGCTGGCCGAATTCCGTCGCGTGCTGAAACCCGGCGGCGTCCTGCTGTTCGCCGAATCGACCGATGCTTACATCAAGTCATGGGTGATCCGTCTGCTGTTCCGTCATCCGATGCACGTGCAGAAAAGTGCCAACGGATACCTCGACATGATCCGCGACGCCGGCTTCGCGTTCAGCGAACGCAACGTCTCACTGCCCTACCTCTGGTGGAGCCGCGCTAAAGATTTCGGTCTCCTCGAACGGCTCGGCCTGCATCGTCCGCAACCCGGCAAACGTCGCGAAACGCTCGTCAACGTGGCGGCGGCCAGGACGTCTTAACGCAACACCGGAGTGGCGGCACGGCGAATGCCGCGCCGCCACTTCAGCTCAGCAAACATCAATTGCCGTTTATCGTCTTTTTCACCGTTGATCAGGTGGCTTCGAGTACGACAGCATCACGCGCCTTTCCAGGCGCTCAACATCAGGCTCGCGCAACTGCCGCCGAACCCGAATGAAACTGACATCGCCGTTTCGATCGTCGCATCACGCGATTCGCGCACAAGTGGCAACCGGTCAAGATCCAGCGCAGGATCGGCAGTTTCGATGCCTGTCGTCCCGGCGATGAAACCGTCGCGCATCATCAGCATCGCGTAGATCGCTTCGTGCGCACCGCACGCGCCAAGCGGATGGCCGGTCAATCCTTTCGTCGACGAAAACGCCGGGACTTCCTCGCCGAATACCGCCTGTAGCGCGAGCAGTTCTTCGGCGTCGCCGCGCGGCGTCGAAGGCGCATGCGTGTTGATGTAGTCGGGACGCGCGCCCGATTCATCGAGCGCCTCGCGCATCGCGCGGGCGATGCCGCCGGCGTGCGGCGTGACCATGCCCGCGCCGTCAGTGCAATGGCCAAAACCGGTCAGTTCAGCATGGATGCGCGCGCCGCGCGCGAGCGCATGCTCCAGCGATTCGAGCACCAGCACACCGCCTCCCGACGCCATCACGAATCCGTCGCGCGCGACGTCGTACGGACGCGATGCGCTCGCGGGCGTATCGTTGAAGCGCCGCGACAACGCACCCATCGCGTCGAACAACAGCGTCATGTTGTCGTGCAGCGATTCGCTGCCGCCCGCAAGCACGATGTCCTGACGGCCGGTCTGGATCAACTGCATCGCCTGCCCGATCGCCAGCGACGATGTCGTGCACGCGGACGAAGGCGAATACGTCACGCCTTCGATACCGAACACCTGCGCGACGTTCGCCGACGCGGTGCTGCTCATCGCCTGCGGCACGGTATACGGCGGCGTCTTCTCGATGCCGCGCGTATTCGCGATCGCCATCGCCGCGTCGTACGTCGACATCGTGCCGACGCCAGAACCGATCACCGCGCCCGCACGCGGCGAACGCAAGGCATTGAAATCGAGCGCGGCATCGTCGATCGCCTTGCGCGCCGCGTGCGCCGCAAAGCGCGCGGTGTCGCCCATGAAGCGTTCGAGCTTGCGATCGAACGGCGTCTCACTGGCGACGCCAGCAACGCCTGCGACCTGACTGCCAAAACCACGCTTGCGCCATGCGTCGATGCGCGTGATGCCGCCCCGCCCTGCGCGCAACGCGCGGGACACGTCATCGAGTTCATTGCCCAGACACGACACGATGCCCATGCCGGTCACGACGACGCGCTGCATGTCGCGCTTTGCCATCACGCTCACCGTACGCGCCTGAAAATCAGCGACGTATTGATGCCGCCGAACGCGAAGTTATTGCTCATCACATGCTCGGCGTCGATCGTCCGGCCTTCGCCCATGATGTAGTCGAGCGGCGCGCAGGCGGGATCGATATCGGTCAGATTGAGTGTCGGCGCATACCAGTTGCGCTTCATCATCTCGATCGTCCACCACGCTTCGAGCGCGCCACATGCGCCGAGCGTGTGACCGACATAGCTCTTCAGCGAACTGATGGGCATATGTGCGCCGAATGTCTGCGCGGTCGCATAACTTTCCGCGATGTCGCCGCGGTCGGTCGATGTGCCGTGTGCGTTCACGTACGCAATCGCTTCGGGCGGAAGTTGCGCATCCTGAAGCGCGAGCTGCATCGCGAGCGCCATCGTCGCCGCAGTGGGTTGCGTCATGTGCGCGCCGTCGGAGTTGCAGCCGAAGCCGACGATCTCCGCGTGAATGCGCGCACCCCGCGCAACTGCATGCTCATACTCTTCGAGCACGAGCGTCGCCGCACCCTCCCCGACCACCAGGCCATCGCGCGCGACGTCGAACGGACGCGGCGTCAGATGCGGCTCGTCGTTGCGCGTGCTCGTCGCGTAAAGCGTGTCGAACACGGCGACCGCCGGACCTGACAGTTCTTCCGCGCCGCCCGCGAGCATCAACGTCTGCTTGCCGGTGGCGATGGTTTCGTACGCGTAGCCGATCGCCTGGCTGCCGGATGCGCAGGCGCACGACGTCGGCACGATGCGGCCTTTCAGATCCCAGAACAGGCCGACATTCACCGCTGTCGTATGCGGCATCATCTGCACGTAGCTATTCGATGTGACGTTGCCCATCGAGCCGGTTTCGAGCATGCTGCCGAACGCGCGGATCGGCTGCACCGATCCGGACGACGAGCCATATGCAACGCCCATCCGTCCATCGCTGATCGCTGGATCGTCGATGAGACCTGCGTCGGTCAGCGCAAGCTCGCTCGCTCGCACGGAGTACATCGAAACGGGACCCATCGAACGCGTCTTCTTGCGCGGATAGTGCGACGGCAACGTGAATTCCGGCAGCGGACACGCGAGCCGCGTATGGAGCGACTCGAAGTAATCCCATTCCGGCATGCGTCGTACCGCGTTGCGTCCGCTTCGCAGCTTTGCCTCGATGTCGTGCCAATCGCTGCCGAATGCCGTGACGCCGCCCATGCCGGTGATGACGACGCGCTTCATCACACCATCCCGCCGTTCACGCCGATGACCTGCCGCGTCACGTACGACGCTGCATCCGACATCAGGAAGCTCACCACCGATGCGACTTCAGCCGGCTGGCCGACGCGATTCATCGGCACCGTTTTCAAGGCGTGTTCGAGCGGCATGTCGTCGAGCATGCCGGTTTCGATCAGACCGGGTGCGACGCAGTTCACCGTGATGCCGCGCGATGCGAGTTCGACCGCGAGCGCCTTGCTGGCGCCGATCAGGCCGGCTTTCGCCGCGCTGTAGTTCACCTGACCACGATTGCCCATGATTCCCGAAACGGAGGCGATCGTGACGATCCGGCCACCCTTCTTCGCGCGGACCATCGGCATCGTCAGCGGATGCACGACGTTGTAGAACGAGTCGAGACCCGTTTCGATGACGATGTCCCAGTCTTCTTCGGTGAGTGCAGGGAACGCAGCGTCGCGCGTCACGCCCGCGCTGCACACGATGCCGTAGTACGGACCATACGCGCCGACATCGGCTTCGAGCACATCGCGGCAGGCTTTCCGGTCGCGCACGTCGAACTGCAGCACGCGCGCAGTGCCGCCCTGCGCGGCGATGCCGGCCGTCACCGCTTCGGCCTCGCTGCGGCCGGTGCGGCAATGCACGGACACCGTGAAGCCGTCGGCGGCCAGTTGATAGGCAATCGCGCGGCCGATACCGCGGCTTGCACCGGTTACGAGAACACGCCGGCTCATGAACTGATCCCTTCGATGAATGTCTGAAAATCGGTCGGCTGAAATACCTTGACCACGGCCTCGGCGCAGCGCACGCCGTCGTGATCGATCGCGCATTCGTAGGCGCCGTGACCTTCCTCGCTGCGCAGCAGTTCTTTCGCTTCGATCGTGAGGCGCGCGCCGGCCGGGAACGCCGGCAGCAGCGTCGTATAGCTGCGTGATCCAAGCAGCACGCCGGGCCGCGCCCGGCCGCCCGCGCGCATCGCGAGCAGCGCGATGTGCGCGGCAATCGCCTGCGCCATCAGTTCGATGCCGATCCATGCGGGCATCGCGCCTTCGTCGTCTGAATACCACGCGTCGCTGCGGACGCGCGCTTCTGCGGTAAGCGTGTCGTCCGTGCACGTCAGCACTGCATCGACCAGGAGCATCGTGCCGCGATGCGGCAGGATCGTCTCGATCGGTCCAAACGCAGCACTGGCGTCAGGTTCGACGTGCACGGCGCGGCTGTCGGTTGAGGTATTCATCGCGTGCGTCACCGTCCAAGAATCAGGCTGACGTTGCTGCCGCCGAAGGCAAACGAATTGCTCATCACGTGCTGCGGGCCCGATGCTCCCGGAAGGAAGCGTTCGCTATCGACGAGATCGAGCGCCGGCAACTCAGCGTCGGCCTCGCCGTCCCACACATGCTTCGGCATCGCGACGTCATCGCGTGCGAGCGTCAGCCACGCAAAGCCGAGTTCGGTCGCGCCCGCCGCGCCGAGTTGATGGCCCGTCAGGGGTTTTGTGCCGCTTGTCGCGACGCCGTCTGCGAACACGCGTGACATCAAACGCGCTTCCATCTCGTCGTTCTTGCGCGTGGCGGTGGCATGCAGATTCACATAACCGATCGCCGACGGTTCCAGACCCGCATCGGCCAGCGCCTCGCGCAATGCCATCTCGCCGCCGACGCCTTTCGGGTCCGGTGCGGAGATATGATGCGCGTCGCTCGATTCGCCCGCGCCTGCGAGCCTCACCGGACCCTCGTCGCGGCTCATCAGGAACACAGCCGCGCCTTCGCCGACGTTGATACCGTTACGGTTGCGGCTCATCGGATTGGTGCGGGCATTGCTGGTCGATTCGAGCGAAGCGAAACCCTGGACGGTCAACTCGCACAACGAATCGACGCCGCCGACGATCACCGCATCGCATAGTTGCAACTGCAACAACCTTCGTGCGGACACAAACGCCTTGGCACTCGATGTGCACGCGGTAGAAATGGTGAACGCCGGTCCGCGAATACCAAGCGCGGCCGCGGCAAACGGCGCGACGGTACCGATCTCCATCTGCCGGTAGTTGAAGTTCGCCGGCAGTTCGCCCGCCTGCGCCTGGTGGACGAACGCGGTTTCGGCGGCGTCGATGCCCGACGTGCTTGTACCGAGTACGACGCCAATCCGGCCCGCGCCATACCGCGCGCGCGCAGCCTCGACCGCGGGTTCGATCTGTTTGAGTGCCGCGAGCAGCAGGCGGTTGTTGCGGCAGTCGTAACGTGCCAGCGATGCCGGCGGCGCAATGTCGAGCGACCCGGTCACGCGGCCGACAAACGCGTCGCCGATGCCCATGTGCGCGACGCCCATACCGGGCGCATTGCTCGCGGCAAGCGCCGGCACGATTGCGTCGAGATCGTCGCCAAGCGCGTTGATCATGCCGAGGGCATGTAAGTAAACTCGTGGCGCGCTCATGCTGCCCTCCTTCCATTCGGTGATGGCATGCCAATCGGCGCAAGCAGCACCGACACGGCAATGCCTGACGCCAGCGTGGCGCCGAAACTTTTCAGCGCGGGCATTCCGCTCAACCCGAGCAGACCGAACGACAGCAACGTCGTCGACGCCGAGAGCAGCACGCCGGTCCATACCGCGCCGAGTTCATGCGGCGCGCGCATGCACCCTTCGCGCAGAAACACAGCATAGTTTGCGCCGACGCCGAGTACGAGCATCAACGCGAGCCAGTTGAAGAGATTGAGCGGCACATGTGCGTAGCCGAACACCGCGAGCGTCACGCCGACGGCGAGCAAAACGGGCAACGTCACCATGATGCCGCCGCGCGACCCGTAGCGCACCATCAGCAATGCCATCACCAGCACCAGTGCGCCCGCGAGCCAGATCCCGCTATCGACACGATACGCGCCGAACAGCGTCGACACGCTTGCCGCCTTGTCGACGAACACGACGCCGGGCAACGCGCGTGCGGTCGCGATCAGCGTAGGCTGGTTGTCGGGCGTCACACCTTGCGGGATCACGACAGCGGCATAACCGTGCGACGCGGCATCCACCTCGCCGAGCCAGAGATGCCGGTAAGGTTGCGACCAGGGCGCAGCGAGCCATTGATCAACCGTCAGCACGGATTTTCCGGACTGTGCGTACGCCGTTAGCCACGCATCGGCGACCTCGTCGCGAAAGCCCGTTTCTACCAGCATCGCACGGCGTGCGGAGGGATCGTTAAACACATGCTGCGCGAGCAGCGCGTGATCTTCCATCTGACGTTTTGCCGAAGGCACGAACGACGTCACCGATTGCCAGCCGTTCGTTTTCAGCTTGCCCGTCAACGCATCGAGCCGTGTGCCGAGCGCTTCCGCGCGCTGCAACACAATCTCAGGCGTCTCGCCTCGCACGACAAAGAACTGCGCACTGTTGTCGACGCCAATCGCATCGCCCACCTTCTGCTCCTGCGCGACGAGCGCGGGATCACGCTGGATCAGCAGATGAATGTCGTCGTCGCTAGTGACACGCAGCCAGCCTGGTATCGCGACGATCACCAGCAACGCCGCCACGCCCCATGCGCGTCGGCCGCCGATCGTCGCCTGCCATCGGCCGAGCAGCGTGGCAGCGCCGCTGAACAGCCGCTGCGGACTGCGTTTCGGCGCGCGAACCAGCAAGGCAGGCAGCAGCCACAGCACGGACGCAAATGCCGTGCAGATGCCCGCAATCGCAAAGCAGGCGATCTGCTTGAGTGCCGGAAACGGCACCCACGCGAGGATGGCGTAACCGAGCAGGCTCGTCGCAAGCGCAACGCTCAATGCGGGACGGACTTCGCGCGCGCCGCGGTGCGGCTCCCAGTCACGCTGACCGCCGAGATACACGACGAAGTACTGGATCGAATAATCGACGGCTTCACCGATCAGGCTCGCGCCGAACACGAGCGTCAGCAGGTGCAGCTTGCCGAACACCAGCATCGTCACGGCCAGCGCGCAGACAACGCCGAGCGCCGTCGACACAAAACCCAGCAGCAACAGCCGCGGCGAGCGGAACACCCACAACATCAGCAACGCAATGCCGCATACCGATGCCACGCCGATCAGATGCACTTCGCGTTCCGATGCGGCGCGCGCGGACTCCGCGTAGAACACCGCGCCCGTGCGCGCGAGCGTCACGTCGGGGTACGCCTGTTTCAGCGACGTTTCGCCGTTCGCGACAGCGTCGATCACCGCATGCTGCGTCTTCGATTCATAGGCGGAACCCGGGAGTGTCGCGATGATCAGCACGCTTGTCGCCGCGCCGCGATGCGTCACCAGCAGACTGTCTTCGATTTCCAGGTTCGATGTTGCGAGCGGCAGGTTCGCCATCCAGTGTTGGAGCCAACCGAATGGATCGTCGGCGACTGGCGTCGACAGACCACCTTGCATCGGGCTGTACAGACGCTGCGCAAGCGCGTCGTGCAACGAGACTGAACCGCTGGCGAGCGCAGCGCGGTCATCCGGTGCAAGCAGGTTGAATCGGTACGGCAGATAGAGCCGCGCGACCTGACTCGTATCGAACGGCGGCACTTCCGCGATCACGGAAGCGAACGCGCCGCTTTTCGATAGCGTCGCGCCAAGCTGTTTCGCGGCGGCCTTCGCATGCGCCGCATCGTTAGAGGTGACCAGAAGCACAGTGCGATCGCCGAGCGCGGTCGCGAGCGTATCGACGGCCTTTTCAGCGACAGGGTCTGCTTCCGTGGCGGGAAGCAGCGCGAGCAGATTCGTCTGTAACGGCGAGCCGGCCGTAAAACGCCATCCGCAATACAGCGACACGACAACGGCAAGCAGCAGCCACGCGGCGCGTATGCCCCATGTATGCCGTGCTGCGCGTTGCTCCAGCACGTGCATTACTTCGCTCCCAGCAACGTGAGTTCGGCCGGTTGAAGTGCGTCCACGGCCTTGCTGTTCGCGAACTCGATCTGCGTGACGTCGCCGTTGGCAAGCGTAATGCGCAGTGTCTTCAGATAATCGCCGCCTTCCATCTGCAGGCCCTTGACGGCCTGCGCGATCTGCGGCTGGTTCGGCGTCAGTTGCATGTGCCATTGCGCAGGCGTGCCGTCGGCCTTCACGTCGAACTGCGAGTACAGCGCGGACAGATCGCCACCGAGCATCGCGCGCATCATCTTCGACACCTGCGCGACACTGCGTGCGCCCTGGGGCTGGCGATGTGTCGTGACGGGCTTTCCGTTCGCATCGACCTGCGTGACCCCCGCATCGGTTATGACGTACGTCGCTTTATACGGCGTATCGATCTGCCAGATCACGCCGCGCTCGCGGAAAAACACGAGCGAGCCGGTGCTGACGAGCGGTTTGTTCATCGCGGATAACGTCTGCGTCTGCGTGAACTGCGCGCGGATACCCTTCGCCTGCGCGAGCTGGCCGGCGATCTGCTGGACCCGTTGCGTGTCGTTTGCCGGTGCTGTCTGCTGCGCAGTCGCGGCCAACGCGGGCAGCGCCAGCGCGACCATCGCTGCACATACGCACGCGCGAAGCGTCAACGTGACCATACGCGCTCCAGCCTCTCGAACACCACGGGCGGCGAGACGAACTGCAGTTCCTGCGTCGCCGCGTCGACGGCGACCTGAATCGTGTAGCCCTTCGTCAGACGCTTGCCCGTCGCGGTGTCGACGATCTCGTAGCCGATCTTCAGGCGATTCTCGTATTCGAGCAGTTCGGTGCGCACGTCGATCCGCTGACCGTATGTTGCCGGACGCACGTATTTCAGATGCGCCTCGACAATCGGCCACAGGTAACCGGACGCGCGCATCTCGGGATAGTCGTAGTCGAACGCACGCAACAGCGCGGCGCGGCCGATCTCGAAGTACTTCAGATAGTGACCATGCCAGCAGACGTCCATCGCATCGACGTCATGGAACGGCACTTCGACCGTCGCGCTCGCCTTCAGCACCTTGCTGGATCCAGTCATGCGATGCGGTCTCCGCGATAGCCGTCGATCAATGCGCAATCCGCGATGCGTGCAGTCAACGCACGCAGATCGTGTTCCAGCGCGCGATCTTCGTCGACGAACGGCGACTGCGCGCTCACGCGCTCAGCGAACGCGTGCAGCGGCGCGGGCACGGGCGTCGCCACGTTCATCCGCAGACGAAGCTGCACGGCCTGCACCGTCGCCAGCGTATGCGCTGCCGCGACCTGCTCGGTCAGTTCAAGGATGCGCAGACAATCGCGCGCCGCGATCGTGCCCATGCTGACCTTGTCCTGATTGTGCGCCTCGGTGGAACGTGAGAAGACGCTCGCCGGCATCGTCAGCTTGAGCGCTTCGGCAGTCCACGCGGACGACGAAATCTGCACGGCCTTGAAGCCGTGATTGATCGGCGCACGTGCCGGCGACGCACCCGACAGGTTGCGCGGCAAACCATTGTTGAACTTGTCGTCGACGAGCAGCGCGAGTTGCCGGTCCATCAGATCGGCGAGATTCGCGACGGCCACCTTCAGCGAATCCATCGCGAACGCAATGTGTCCGCCGTAGAAGTTGCCGCCATGCAGCACGCGTTCACCGTCGGGATCGATCAGCGGATTGTCGTTTGCACTGTTCAGCTCGTTCTCGATGTCGCGTCGCACCCATGACAGCGCATCCCGCGCGACGCCGATCACGTGCGGCGCGCAGCGAATCGAATAGCGATCCTGCAAACGATGGCCCGGCGTATCGGCACGGTCAGCCAGGTCTTCGCGAATCCATGCGGCGGCTTCCGCCTGACCGGCATGCGGCTTCGCTTCGAAGAGCAGCGCGTCGAAATGCGCAGCACGGCCGTCGAGCGCGACCGTCGACAGCGCGGTGAGACGCGCGGCGAGCCGCGTCAGATGATCGGCGCGCGCAAACGCAAGACACGCGAGACCCGTCATGACGGCGGTGCCGTTCATCAGCGCGAGGCCTTCTTTCGGCGCGAGCCTGAGCGGCGCGTGGCCGAGGTGCGCCCAGACATCCGATGCGTCTCGTAGCCGACCTTCGAACAGCACGTCACGTTCGCCGACCAGCGCGGCCGCGACATACGACAGCGGCGTCAGATCGCCGCTCGCGCCCACGGACCCTTCCGATGGAATGCGCGGCAGCACGCGATGATTGATCAGATCCGCCAGACGGTCGAGCAGGACAGGCCGCACGCCCGAAAAGCCGTACGCGAGCGAATTCAGGCGTGCTGCGATCACGGCGAGCGTTTGCGCATCGTCGAGATACTGACCCATGCCGCAGCCGTGGTAACGCGTGAGCTGCAACGGCAGCGCTTCGACGAGTTCCATCGGCACGTCGACAACGCACGCATCGCCGTAACCCGTGTTGACGCCATACACGGTTGCGCCCGAAGCAAGATGCCTGCGCAGAAAATCCGCACCGCGCTCGATGCGCGAACGCCATGCCGGATCGTCGCTCAACGCGACAGGCGCGCGACGCTGGGCAATGGCGACCACTTCTTCGATCGTCAACCGGCGACCGCCGATTACTACGGCTTCGCGTGCATCACGTTGCGCGTGCAGGGCCGCGTCATCAATCAGATCATGTTCGGCCATTCGCGCCTCCGCTGGGGTGCACCGGAGGAAGCTCCCTTGGGGAGCGCCCCGAAGGAAGGTCCCGTGGGGACCGCGCCCAGAAATCGAAAAAATTGAACCATTGATAAGGCGCCTTGCGACAGAAATGTTCGAGGCGCGCGGCGTAGCGCTGCGCCCATGCAGCGAGATGCTGCGCACGTTCGCGGCGCGGCAGGTCGATGCGCTCCGCAAACGGTTCGAAATAAAGCCGGTAACCCGACTGCTCCTTGATACAGAAGAACAGATACACCGGGCAGCCAAGTGCATGCGCGAGCACATACGGCCCCTGCGCAAACGGCGCAGTCGCGCCGAGAAACTGCGCCTCGGTCGTGCGCCCTGCTTCGTGCGCGGGCACGCGATCGCCGACGATCACGAGCAGTTCGCCAGCATCGACGCGCTCCTGCATCATCATTGCCGTTTCCGGCCCGAAGTCGCTGACTTCGACCAGCCGTTGCGCGAAGTCGCTGTTCGACGACGCGAGCACGCTATTAAAGCGCTTCGCGTGTTCCGTGTAGACGATCGCGGTCACTTTCGTATGCGCGCCGCGCACGGCCAGCGCACGCGTCATTTCCAGATTGCCGAGGTGCGCGCCGATCACGAGCGCGCCGCGTCCGCTCGCGACGAGCGCTTCGAACGGTTTCGGGTCGTCGAACCGCACCTCCTTCGTATTGACGCGGCCCGACCATGCGGCAAGCTTGTCGAGCCCGGACTGCGCGAACGCCAGCATTTGCCGGTAGGCAGAAACCCAGCCCGGTCGCGGCGTTTTTGTGCCGGGTGGCGAAACGCGTTCGAGATGCGCGAAATAGTCATGCGACGCAACGCGTGCTGCACGACCCGTCACCAGAAAATACGCGACGACAGGATGCAGCCACAATGCCGTGAAGCGCATGCCAAACAGCTTGCAGCTGAGCGCGAGCAACGACATGCCGAGCCGGCTGCCACGTTCTGCGACGCGCCACCAGTGGCGTTCGCCCGTGGCGCTCTCTGCGGCAGTGTCGGCGCTGGCCGGAAGCGCCACGCGCCCCGGCATCACCTTGTGCACAAGCAGCACAGGCAGACGCAGCAGCATGCCCGCGACGAGCCGCGTATGGCTTCGGCTGATCCGTACGTTGTCCCACAGCACGTCGAAGTGCGAGACGCCGTCGGTGGCGTAGGTCACGCGTGTCGGGATCGCGCGAAACGCGATACGGCGCCAGTGCAGACGCACGAGGATCTCGATGTCGAAGTCCATGCGTGTCGGCAGCTCGACGCTGTCGATCAACGCACATACGACGTCGAGCGGATACAGGCGAAACCCGCACATCGAATCGCGAATCTCGAACGACAGCGTCTCGATCCACACCCACACATGCGTCAGATAGCGGCCATACAGACGCGACTTCGGCACGCTCTCGTCGTACACCGGGCGGCCGAGAATCACGGCACCAGGTTCGGCACGCGCGGCGTCGAGAAAGCGCGGGACATCGGCGGCGTCATGCTGCCCGTCGGCGTCGATCTGCAACGCGTGCGTATAGCCGGCCGCGCGCGCCGCACGCAGGCCGGCCATCACGGCCGCGCCTTTGCCGCCATTCACCGGCAGGCGCAACAGCGTCATTTGCCCTGCGTGCTGTTCAGCGAGTGCGGTGAGTACGCGCTGCGTCGCTTCATCACTGCCATCGTCGACGACGAAAACCGGCAGACCGTGCACAACCAGATGCGCGACGGTCGAGCCGATCGCATCCTTGTGGTTGTAAATCGGAATGACGATACAGGGCGCGAAGCTCATACGCGCTCCCGATAGACGATCACGCCCGACGCGCAGTCGCGCTCGCCGAGCCGGTACGCAAACTGCACGCGCCGACGTGTTGCGTCGTGAGCCAGCGTCAGGCTCAGCATCGCACCGGGCGGCACGGGCATCATGAACTTCAGCCGGTCGATCGACGCGATCGCGCGCGCGCCAGCGACATGTTCCGCCGCAAAACGAACCGCCCAGTCGACCTGTACGACGCCCGGCAGGATGGGCAAACCAGGAAAGTGTCCGGCGAAGTGCACGAGTGCCGGCGGTACGCGCAGGTCGTAACGCACCTCGTCGCCATTGCGCGCTTCGGCAAGCACTTCGACGCCGTCGGCGCGCGCGTCGAACGCCGCGGCAATGGCAGTGGCCGGCAGCTTGCCACGCGCATCGAACGGCAACGCGCTGCGAAAACGCCAGTGACGCGGCAGGACGACCACATCGAACCACGCCGCGAGATGGCGCCGCAAGGTCTTCGCGAGCAGCAGGCGTCCTTCGCTGCGTAGCGCCTGGCTACCCGCGTCGGTCAGCGCGACGAGCGCGCCGACACGTTGACGCGACACGCCCGCCAGCGGCACGACCGCCGCCTGCGCGACATAGGGATGCACCGCAAGCCGCGCTTCGAGTTCAGGCAGCGAGACGCGCTTGCCCTCGAGCTTGATCACGCGATCGAGCCGGCCGCGCAGACGGAAGCGGCCATCGTCATCGAAGGTAATGGCGTCGTCGGTGCGATGCCAGCCGTCGTGACCGAGATGCGGTGAACGCACGTTGAGCGCGCCGTCTTCATCGCGGCGCACTTCGATGCCGGCCATCGGCTGCCACGCCTCCGATGCGTTCTGCTGCCGCCATGCGATGCCGCCGGTCTCGGTGCTACCGTAAATCTCGATCGGCGCCGCGCCGAAGGCAGCGGCATAGTCACGCGCGGTATCCAGCGCGAGCGGACCGCCCGACGAGAAAATCGCGCGCGGCACGGGTGCGAGCGTCGCGAAGCCCGCCAGCGAAGGCCAGCGTGACAGTTGCGCCGGTGTCGATACCAGCACCGCCGCTGCGCCGCATTGGTTGATCCGCTCCTGGAGCTGCAGGGGATCGATGCTGACCGTACGATCGAACGCGCGGCCAGCGGCGAGCGGCCACAGCACGCGAAACAGCAGCCCGTAGATGTGATGATGCGGAACGCTCGCCAGCACCGTCGCATCGCCCACCAGCGCGCCCCATTGCGTTTCGAGCGTGTGCACCTCGGCGTTGAACTGCGCGAGCGTCTTGTGGATCGGCTTGGGCGTGCCGCTGCTGCCCGACGTGTAGAGCGTGAGCGGCGCATCGGGAGAGATCGTCGCGGTCTGCACGCTTTCTGCCGGTGCAGCATCAGTGATCAGCGTACGCAGGCCGTCGTCGGTCAATACGGCATCGAATGCATTCGACAGATCGGCGAGATAGCCCGGCGTTGCATTCGCGGGAATCACCGGCTCCTTGTCGCACGCAAGGAGCGCAAAAAGCGCGCACGCAAAATCAAATGCATCGTCGACACACAGCGCGTAACGCTTCGACGGTTGCGCCCGCAACGAGTCTGCAATGCGTAAAACGCGCGCACGGAACACTGCGAAATCGATGACGGCATTACCATCGCGGCAGACAGGCGTCGTCGTGTCCGTGCGCACAGACTGCAGCAGATCATGCAGCGCGATCATGCCGGTCATGCCGCCTCCGAACGCGCCGCGCGCGGCAGCACCACCAGGTATCGCCACACGATCTCGCCGGCGAGCAGCACGCCGACCAGACCGTACGCAATCGCGCCGTTATAGAGCGACCACGCATCACGCGTCCAGTAGAACGCCGTATACGCCGAAAACGCGCCGTTCAGCGCAAAGAACACACACCAGATCTGCGTGACGCGACGCGTATGCAGCACCGCCGGCGCGCTCAGATCTGGCGTGCGGATACGCGCGAATTTCTCGATCATCGTCGGCCCACGCACGAGCGTCGCGCCGAACGCGATCAGGAGACCCAGATTGACAAGCGACGGATAGATACGCAGCAGCATCTCGCTATTGGTCGCGACGATCGCAGCCGACGCGCAGCTCAAGAGGCCCGCGACGCACCAGTCGACCATCGTCAGCCTGCGCAGCGACGACGCGACGCTCCCCGTACCCGCCCAGCGCTGCAGCCACAGAATCGCGAACAACATGAGCCCGACATAGCGCGGCGTGTCCCATTTCCACGCGCACAGGATCAGCGCGGGATACGCCAGCTTCAGCAGCACCTGCAGGACAGCGCGCAATATCTGACACAACCTGCCCATCGCAGATTCCGGCATGTCTGACGGAACAGACTGCATCAGCCCTGCGCCGCCAGCAGCGATTCGACCGCACCGATCACATCGCCGACTGTGCGCACCGACTTGAACTCTTCAGGCTTGATGCGGCGCCCCGTCATCTCCTGCAGCTTGATCGCGAGATCGACCGCATCGATGCTGTCCAGATCGAGGTCCTCGAACAGATGCGCATCGGGTGTCACGCGCGCAGGTTCGATCGCGAAATTCTCCTTGAAGATGGCGCGGATGCGCTCAAGAATGTCTGCCTCGGTCACGATTTATTCCCCTTTCCTTGCGGTTTCGTTCGCTGCATGCACGGGCTCGCGCTGGCTGGCAACAAACGCCGCCAGTGTATTGATCGAGCGGAAATGCTCGCGCGTGCGCTCATCGTTCGCAGCGATGGTCAGTTGGTATTGTTTGCGCAGCACGATGCCGATCTCGAGCGCGTCGATCGAATCGAGACCGATGCCATCGGTGTCGAAGAGCGGCGCATCGTCGTCAATGTCGGCAGGCGTCAGGTCTTCCAGATCCAGTGCGGCGATCAGGAGCTGCTTAATTTCCAGTTTTAAAGAATCCATAGTCGAACAGATGCTGGGTAATGTGGGCCTCGATGGCGCTGGTCACGGTGCGCGCGGCAAGTGCCGGCGATGTCTCGTGGGCTGAAAGCTGCTCGACGCCAACCGGCTCGAGCACGCTGACGCGCATCCGGAATGCGCGCGCCGGCACGTTGTACCAGCGCATCTGCTTCGTAAACACAGGCGGATCGCAATCCATCAGCACCGGCAGAATCGGCGTGCCCGCCCTGATCGCCATATGCGCGAAGCCGCGCGAAAATGCATGCAGGCGGTTCGGCGCGGGGCTGCGCGTGCCTTCCGGAAAGATGATCATCGTGTAGCCGGCTTCGAGCTGTCGCGAGCCGGCTTCGACGAGTTCGACCGGGTCCGCGTTGCTCACGTATTCAGCCGCGCGCACGATGCCGTAGAAACACGGGTTGCGCCAATGCGCATTCTTCACGACGCAGCACGCATGCGGCGTCAGCGAAAGCAGCACCATCACGTCGAGCCACGTCGGATGATTCGCGACGACGATAGCCGGGCGGCGCGTACGCAGCGCGTCGCCGCCCTCGACCACCAGTTTCATCACGCCGACAAACTGCAGCACGGCGACGAGCGCACGGAAAAAGCCGTGGATGACCGCGGTCACGGCGCGTTGTCGCGACGCCCGATGCGGCCACAGCCAGGCGAGCGGAAACACGATCACCGAGAACAGGAAGCCGCACACGCCGAACACCGCCATCGCGAGGCCCGTGGCAACCAGCCGCCAGACGTACTCAAGCCGCGCCATCATGCCAGATCCATTTCCAGGTCGTATCGGCGCCTTGCCATACTGCCGCCGCGTGCGTGTCGAGACAGTGCTGCACGGCCTGGCTTTGCGTCGCGAAAAGCGCGGGCGCATCGCCGGACGTCGGCGCGTGAGCGATCGTACACGTCAGCTGGCCCTGTGCGGCCGTGGCGTCGAACAGGATGGCCAGCGCGCCGCCCTGCACTTCGTCTTCGATCGTGCCGTACGCGGGGTCGGCGGGTTCGTCGGCGTAGACAACCAGCACCGGCGTCGCGGGATCGCTCGCATATTGCGCGTGCGCCTCCAGCAATGCGTAGCCCAGGGTCTCGGCGCCTGCCGAGATGGCGCTTGCCGGCGAGCGGTCGCCGCGGGCGATACCGAACACGCCCGTCATCGCGTTGAGCACGGAAAGGCTGAAGGCAGTCGGCGAAACGGGCTCGCCCGCACTGATCGTGCGCAGGATGTCGGTGGTGCGGCGCAGTTCGCCATGTCGCGAGGCGAACACCGTGCGCACGGCGGCAGCGTCGTCGCCCACGCAGTCGTGCGCGACCTTCAGCGCCGCGCGCGACAGCGTGCTCAGCCGCCGTCGCACGATCGGCTCGATAAAGCCAATATCGGGGGCGGTGGCTGCGGCGGCAGGCCAGGAAGACCAGCGAGCAACCGGAATAGTCCAGTGCAGATCGGGCATATCGGTGTTCGCGCGATTGAAAACTGCTAAGGCTGCTGGCGCCCCATCTGGCACGCCGGCCGGAGGCGACGCATGAGCGCCGCCCAGCGCGAGGCAGACGCCACCGAGGTCAATCCAGTCTTGTTATATGTTCAGGCGAATTAACGGCACAATGCCCCAATTATTTAGGGGCGGGCCCGCCAGACGATGATGTTAGTTAGACTCAGATTCCCCGGCGACCGCCGGCATCATACTGAATATTGTGGATTAAATCAGCCACAAAAGACGTATCCATCTGTATCCGTCTCACCACCGCCACGAACCGTTAAAACGAGTCCTGGAAAGGCTTCAAACCCTTTTCCACATTGACGAGATGCGACGGGTCAGCGCTGAAGTTCTTATGCGGCCCTTTTACGTTCTGAAAGAAACGTGTGCGCCTTTCTCGGTATCTGGACGATTTGTACTAGTCGTCATGGCGATCGTGGGGAAACAGGTGGCAAAACGCTGTTGCACGGGGCGCAGTGTGCCTGAGACCGCGTGTTATAATCCGCCCCTCATTGGGGAGTAGCCGCCCTGCAGCACGTCCGCGCAACCTTTCAGCATTGAAGGCTGCGAAGCGCACGTGAAACGCGGGGGCGCCTGTCAACAGACTTGGCCTGTACGGCCATGGCAGACGCAGCCTCTGGCCTGGCGAGACCGATGATCCACAGCCGCCGCAACAGGGCCCGGCAGGGTGTGGGTCGTCGCTCGTTCATTCTCGGCCCGAGGAAACCATCACAACGTGGATCAAGCCTTCCTTATCTCGACGGGCGCCGTCGCGCTCGCCGAAATCGGCGACAAGACGCAGCTGCTTTCGCTCGTCCTCGCCGCCCGCTATCGCAAACCGCTGCCGATCATTCTCGGGGTTCTCGTCGCCACGCTGGTCAATCACGCCGGCGCCGGCGCGCTCGGCGCATGGCTCGGCACGCTCGTCACGCCGACGATCATGCGCTGGGCACTCGCAGCCTCGTTCATCGGCATGGGTCTGTGGATCCTGGTGCCGGACAAGCTCGACGAAGACGAAGCCAACGCGAACCGCACCCGCCTCGGCGTGTTCGGCGCGACCGTTATCGCGTTCTTTCTCGCGGAAATGGGCGACAAGACGCAGCTCGCCACCGTCGCGCTGGCCGCGCGTTTCCACGATTTCTTTGGCGTGGTGGCCGGAACGACACTTGGGATGATGATCGCGAACGTGCCGGCCATCGTGCTCGGCGACCGCTTCGCTCACCGGTTGCCGACGAAGGTCGTGCACGGCATCGCCGCGGTCATGTTCGTCGTGCTGGGCGCACTGGCGCTGTTCGGTGTGGGGGTTTGATACACCTTTAGCGAGGGTTGTTTCAGCGAAAAGCCGGCCCTGCGCGTGACGCGGGTGCCGGCTTTTTTGTGTCGGTGAAACCGATGCTGCGATGCGGGATGCTTTCTGATGCCCGATGCCAGATGCCTGATGCCTATTGCACGGCTTTGGCCGCAGAGGCCGGCGCAGCGGGCGCGGCCGCTCCGGTAGAAACGGTCGCTTCGTTCGATGGCGCGGCGCCGCTGCCATCGAGCGGAATCCGCACTGTCCGCACGACGGCGTTACCCAGCGGGAAATCGGCGAGCGCGCTGCGCGCGAGATAAGGCATCGCCCGGACCAGCGAAGACTCGGCGCCCGAATTGCGAGCCGTCACGTTGTACACCTCCTTGCCGGTCGCGCGATCGGTAATGCGGATGCTGAGCAAATGCGTGTAAACCGGATAGCTCTGGTCGACGTAGCCAGTCGGGAACGGGCCGAACGGCCCCCACGGATCCATCGGGCGGCCCCAGTAGTACGGGCCCGGCCACGGGTTGTAGTAGTAGACCGGCTGCGAAACGGTCACCATGTCGCTGCGGATGCCGTATCCGAGACCAACCAGGTAGTGCGCGTCCTGACTGTTCACGCGCCGGAACGACTGGGTCGCGAGTTCGTTGCCCACGAGCGCCTCGTAGGTCGACAGTTCGAGGTTGTTCTTCTGATCGGCTGGGCGGGTGAACGCGTAGGTTCGCGTTGCATCGCTGCCGCTCCAGTCGGAGAACGCAGTGACCTGCGTCGTCACGTAAGTGGTACAGCCAGAAAGTGTGACTGCCATGGCCGCTAGCAGCATGGCTGCGCGGCGGGTCCATCGGTCGAGCTTCATGGTCTTCCTCGTCTTTTGCGTCTTCGGCGTCTTATAGGGCGGGCCGCGCCTGCGCGCAGCGGCCCGATAATACGCTGACCCGTGTCATCGGTAAAAAGTTCGGGCCGCACGATCTAAAATGGCTTTGTACAATGGCCCAACTGGCTCGTCGCCGCGCACCCCGCGCGGCAGACGGCCGCCCAGCACTCTCCACTCAAACCGCCATGTCCGACACTGCTACGCCTGCTGTGATCCGCCGCGCCGACTATGCGCCGCCCGCCTTCCTGATCGACACCGTCGCGCTCGAGTTCGATCTCGTCCCCGAACGGACGACGGTCCGTAACACGATGCGCGTGCGCCGCAATCCCGACGCCGTCCGCGCGGCCCACTTCGAACTCATGGGCGAACAGCTGACGTTCGTCAGCGCGACAGTCGACGGCAAACCACACGCCGCCGCGCATCCCGACGAGCGCGGTCTGACGCTCGATGACGTGCCCGACGCGTTCGAACTGACGCTCGTGAGCGTGTGCAATCCGGCGGAGAACACGACGCTGTCGGGTCTGTACGTATCGAGCGGCAATTTCTTTACGCAGTGCGAAGCCGAAGGCTTTCGCCGCATCACGTATTTTCTCGACCGGCCTGATGTCATGGCCACATATACGGTCACGCTGCGCGCCGACAAGTCCGCGTATCCGGTGCTGCTGTCGAACGGCAACCTGATCGAGGAAGGCGACCTGCCGGACGGCCGTCACTTCGCCCGCTGGGAAGATCCGTTCAGAAAGCCGAGCTATCTGTTCGCGCTGGTCGCGGGCAAGCTGGTCGCGCTGGAAGAGCGCGTGAAGAGCGGATCCGGCAAGGAAAAGCTGCTGCAGGTCTGGGTCGAACCGCACGATCTCGACAAGACGCAGCACGCAATGGATTCGCTGAAGCATTCGATCCGCTGGGACGAGGAACGCTTCGGGCTGGAACTCGATCTGGACCGCTTCATGATCGTCGCCGTGAGCGACTTCAACATGGGCGCGATGGAGAACAAGGGGCTCAACATCTTCAACACGAAGTATGTGCTGGCGAACCCCGAAACCGCGACCGATACCGACTTCGCGAACATCGAGGCTGTGGTCGGCCACGAGTACTTCCACAACTGGACCGGCAACCGCGTGACGTGTCGCGACTGGTTCCAGCTGAGCCTGAAAGAAGGGTTGACCGTATTCCGCGATCAGGAATTCTCGGCCGACATGGCCGGCGGCCAGAGCAACAGTAGCGACGAAGCCGCGCGCGCGACAAAGCGCATCGAAGACGTGCGCGTGCTGCGCCAGATGCAGTTCGCCGAAGACGCGGGCCCGATGGCGCATCCGGTGCGCCCGGAGAGCTACGTCGAGATCAACAACTTCTACACGATGACGGTCTATGAAAAAGGCTCGGAAGTCGTGCGGATGTACCAGACGCTGTTCGGCCGCGACGGCTTCCGCAAGGGCATGGATCTGTACTTCCAGCGTCACGACGGCGAGGCGGTGACGTGCGACGATTTCCGTCGTGCGATGGCCGATGCCAACGGCCGCGATCTTGCGCAGTACGAGCGATGGTACAGCCAGGCCGGCACGCCGCGCGTGACCGTGAAAACCGCTTACGACGCTTCGCAGCGCCGCTACAGCGTGACGCTCACGCAAGGTTACGGCGACGGCTCGCCTGCCGCGCGCGAGACGCAGAAGGGACCGCTCCTGATTCCGTTCGCGATCGGCCTGATCGGCAAGGACGGCGCGGATCTGCCGTTGCGTCTCGAGGGCGAGGCCGCGGCGGCTACGGGCACGACTCGCGTGCTCGAATTCACGGGCACAGAGCAGATCTTTACGTTCATCGACGTGGCCGACAAGCCGCTGCCTTCGCTGCTGCGCAATTTCTCGGCGCCGGTGATCGTCGAGTATGACTACACGAACGAAGAACTCGCCTTCCTGCTCGCACACGACAGCGATCCGTTCAATCGCTGGGAAGCCGGCCAGCGGCTCGCGACGCGTGAACTGCTCGCACTCGCTTCGCATGCCGCGACGGGGGCGGCGCTGCAACTCGACGATTCCGTCGTCGCTGCGTTTGCTCGCGTGCTGCGCGACGAATCGCTGTCGCCGGCGTTCCGCGAACTCGCGTTGATGCTGCCTTCGGAAGCGTATCTTGCCGAGCAGATGACCGAGTCGAATCCGGCTGCGGTGCACCGCGCGCGACAGTTCGTGCGCAACCGTCTGGCCAATGCATTGCACGCCGACTGGCTCGCAATCTACGACAAACATCAGACGCCGGGCGCGTACGAAGTCACGCCCGAAGCATCCGGCCATCGCACGCTGAAGAATCTCGCGTTGGCGTATCTCTGCGAACTCGACGACCCCGCGGAAGCCGTGCGTCTCGCGAACGCGCAATACGACGCGGCGAACAACATGACGGACCGGTCGGCGGCGCTGTCGGCGCTGCTGAATGCATCGGCGGCGACGGGCGGCACGCTGGCTGAAGGCGCGCTCGACGACTTCTATCGACGCTTCGAGAAAGAACCGCTCGTCATCGACAAGTGGTTCGCGCTGCAGGCGACACAACGTGGAAGCGCGCAGCGTCCGGTGATCGACATTGTGCGCAAGCTGATGTCGCATCCGGCGTTCACGCTCAAGAACCCGAATCGCGCGCGCTCGCTGATTTTCAGCTTCTGCACGGCGAACCCGTCGCAGTTTCATGCGGAAGATGGTTCAGGCTACCGCTTCTGGGCCGAACAGGTGATCGCGCTCGACGCGATGAATCCGCAGGTTGCGGCGCGTCTCGCGCGTTCGCTGGAATTGTGGCGCCGGTTCACGCCGGCGTTGCGTGACGGCATGCGCTCGGCGCTGGAAACGGTCGCGGCGCAGGTGAAATCGCGCGATGTGCGCGAGGTCGTGGAGAAAGCGCTGGGCTGATTTTTCTGCGGTTTTTATGTGACGAAGAAGCCGGCACAATGTGTCGGCTTTTTTTCGTCCGCGTGGTTTAGTTAGCCATCCGGATGACTGTTGTGATGGATCAAACGCACGACAGTAAACGCATTCCCTAACGGTTTACGTTTAACGCGTCGCGTTATATCCTTTCATGATCAGATCGTTTGGTAACAAGGCTACGGCGGGCTACGGCGCTGGTTTTTCAGGGCGTTTTCGTGCACTCACTACCGCGACATATTCAGACTGTCGCGCTGGACAAGCTGCGGGCGATCAACGCCGCATCGGATCCCGATGACCTGCGCGAGCCGCCGGGGAACCGGCTGGAAGCGCTGCGCGGGCAGTGTCGTGGGCGATGGAGTATTCGCGTCAATGCGCAATGGAGAATCTGTTTTGAGTTCGTCGATGGCGACACGTTCAACGTCGAAATTCTGGACTACCACTAATGCAATTCGAGGCCACGATGGTCATCAAACGAGAAGACCTGGACAAGATCGATTTTTCCGACATCTCAACCGGGGAGTTGATCCCGCTCTCCCACCCGGGCGATATGTTGCGCAAGCTGTTTCTGGAGCCCCTCAGTATGTCGGCGAACGCGCTCGCAACGGCCTTGCACGTCCCCGCGCCGCGCATTAACGATGTCGTGCTCGGCAAGCGCGCCATCTCGGCCGATACAGCGCTCCGACTATCGCAATACTTCGGCACGACACCCCAGTTCTGGATGAATCTGCAGAGCGATTACGCGCTACGCATCGCTGCCCGCTTGTCCGGCGACCAGATCAAAAGCGAGATCACGCCACGGAAGAAGACAAAGCAAACGAAGTCGCCGAAGCCGCCCCGCACCCAGCCGCGCGCCGCCGCGCTCGCATCGGGCGCGGCGGTCAAACGCACGATCGCTGTCAAACCTCCGCGAAAGAAACCTTAGCCTTCAACGCAAGCGCCGCACGCGCCTTCTTCGCAGCCTCGACCATCGACGTCAACGCCGGGTCGACCTGCTGCCAGTCGCGCGTTTTCAGGCCGCAGTCCGGGTTCACCCACAACCGCTCTGCCGGAATCCGTTCGAGCGCGAGTCCGATCAGCGCGGCCATTTCATCAGCGGTCGGCACGCGCGGCGAATGGATGTCGTAGACGCCCGGTCCGATTTCATTCGGATACTCGAAGGTCTCGAAAGCGTCGAGCAACTCCATGTTCGAGCGCGTCGTTTCGATCGAGATCACGTCGGCGTCGAGCGCCGCGATCGACGGCAGGATGTCGCCGAACTCCGAATAGCACATGTGCGTATGGATCTGCGTATCGTCGGCGACGCCCGATGCCGCTATGTTGAACGCGCGGACCGCCCAGTGAAGATAGTGCGCACGGTCGCGCGCCTTCAGCGGCAGGCCTTCGCGCAGCGCGGGTTCGTCGATCTGGATCATGCCGATCTGCGCGGCTTCGAGCGCCAGCGTTTCCTGGCGCAGCGCCAGCGCAATCTGCAATGCCGTCTGCGAGCGCGGCTGGTCGTCGCGCACGAAGGCCCATTGCAGCATCGTCACCGGACCGGTCAGCATGCCCTTCACCGGTTTGTCAGTCAGCGACTGCGCGTAGGACGCGAAGCCGACCGTCATCGGTTCGGGCATGTAGACGTCGCCGTAAATGAGCGGCGGCTTCACGCAGCGCGAGCCGTAGCTTTGCACCCAGCCGTTCTCGGCGATCGCGAAGCCCCACAGCAGTTCGCCGAAGTATTCGACCATGTCGTTGCGCTCGGCTTCACCATGAACGAGCACATCGAGACCGTACGCCAGTTGCTGGTCGATGGCGAAACGCACGTGTTTGCGCATCGCCTCCAGATAGTCCAGATGGCTCAGCTTTCCTTGCCTGTGCGCGGCACGCGCTGCGCGAATTTCGGCGGTCTGCGGAAACGAACCGATCGTCGTGGTCGGCAAAAGTGGCAGGTCAAAGCGGGCGCGCTGGTCTGCGGCACGCTTCGCGTACGGCGAGCGGCGCGTGGCGTCCGCATCGGTCAGCGCCTCAACGCGGCGCTTCACAAGCGGATTATGAATCCGTGTCGACGTGCGTCGCGCGGCGCTTGCATCGCGTGCCGCGTCAAATCCGGCGGCGACCGCGGCGCGGCCGTGCGTCAGCGCGTCGCGCAGCAGCGCCACTTCTCGCACTTTCTGCACCGCAAACGCGAGCCACCCGCGCAGCTCCACATCGAGCTTCGCTTCATTGCCGAGATCGACCGGCGTGTGCAGCAGCGAGCAACTCGTGCCGACCCACAGCCGCGCGCCGAGCCGTTGATGTGCAGCCTCAAGACGCGCAAGCGATTCATCGAGATCGTTGCGCCACACGTTCCGGCCATCGACGATTCCGCACGACAACACCTTGTCAGCCGGGAACGCATCGATGAATGCATCGAGTTGCGACGGCGCACGCACGAGGTCGATGTGCAAGCCAGCCACCGGCAGCGACTTCAGCAGCAAAGCGTGTTCGCTGACATCGTCAAAATAGGTGGTGAGCAGCAGCTTTGGCGCCTCCGGTACCAGCGCCGCGTACGCGGCGGAGACGGCGTCGCGCCACGCATCCGGCAGATCGAGCGCGAAGATCGGTTCGTCGATCTGCACCCATTCGACGCCCTGCTCTTTCAGGCGCGCCAGCAACAGTCGATACGCGGCGAGCAGATCCGGCAGGAGCGACAGACGGTCTTGCAGACCATCACGCTCCTTGCCGAGCCAGAGCAAGGTCAACGGCCCGACCAGCGCGACCTTCGCACGATGACCGGCGGCCTGCGCCTCGCTCACTTCGTCGAAGAGCCACGACACGCCTGCGCCGAAGCGCGTCGACGGCGCGTATTCCGGCACGAGATAGTGGTAGTTCGTATCGAACCACTTGGTCATCTCCATCGCCGGCTGCACAGCGTTGCCGCGCGCCATCGCGAAATATTGGGCGAGCGTCAGCTGCGTCGCGTCGAAACCGAACCGCTGCGGCAAGCCGCCGACGTGCGCCAGCGTCGTCAGCACGTGGTCGTACCACGCGAAATCGCCGACCGTCACATACGTCAGTCCGGCGTCGCTTTGCGTGCGCCAATGATCGGCGCGCAATCCGCGGCCGGTTTCGGTCAGCGCGCGTTCGCCCTCGACGGTCATGCCGTCGCGCCAGTATCGCTCGAGCGCAAATTTCAGTTCGCGATGCGCGCCGATGCGCGGGAAACCCAGGATGTGTGCGGTGCTCATGGTCGTTGTCTTTCGTTTGTCGTTCGTTGCCGGATCTATGACTGCCAGTATCAAATTCGAACGAATATTATTCAAACGAAAGTTTTTATGATTTATCATGAATTTTTTTCAACATGCCGCCCGCACGGTTATCCGACGATGATCCGCTCGCCTCTGGAACTCAGGCATTTACAGACGCTGATTGCGTTGCGCGACACGGGCAACCTGTCGCGCGCCGCGCAGTTCCTGTGTCTCACGCAGTCCGCGCTGTCGCATCAGTTGAAGGCGCTCGAGGCGCATTTCGGCATGCCACTTTTCGTGCGCAAGTCGGCGCCGCTCGCATTCACGCCCGGCGGCAAGCGTTTGCTGGCGCTGGCTGAGGGCGTCGTGCCCGCCATCGAGGAAGCCGAGCGCGACGTCGCGCGGCTCGCACAGGGCACGGGCGGCACGCTGCGAATCGCCGTCGAGTGCCATACGTGTTTCGACTGGCTGATGCCGGCAATGGACGGATTCCGCCAGCGCTGGCCGGAAGTCGAGCTCGACATCGTGTCCGGCTTTCACGCGGATCCGATCGGGTTGCTGCATCAGGACCGCGCGGATCTGGCGATCGTCGCCGAAGCCGACCCTGACGAAGCCGTCGATCACCATCCGCTGTTCCGCTTCCAGATCGTCGGACTGGTCGCGAACGATCATCCGCTTGCGCAAAAGCCCGCGCTCGAAGCCGGGGATTTCCGCGACGAGACGCTTATCACCTACCCGGTGCCCGACGACATGCTCGACATCGTGCGGCAGGTGCTGAAGCCGGCGGGCATCGAACCGAAGCGGCGCACATCGGAACTGACGGTTGCGATCCTCCAGCTGGTGGCGAGCCGGCGCGGGGTTGCGGCGCTGCCGCTGTGGGCCGTCGCGGTCTATCTCGACAAACACTACGTGACGCCGCGCCCGGTGCACACGGCCGACGGCTCGCCGCTCGCGGGCGAACTCTATGCCGCGACGTTGCCTGCGTTCTCAAAACGTCCTTACGCCGCCGATTTCGTCTCGATCATGCGCGAGACGAGCGTCCTCAATCTCCCGCAGATCGAACTGCTGTGACGCTAAAAGCACGCGCTCCGTCTCAAAACCCGAGGTGCGTGAAGGCAAGCAGGTAAAATCAGCGCATTCCTTCGCCTTTCCGGAGTAAGCAATGGCTTTGCAACGTCGTACCACTCTCACTAAGTACCTGATCGAGCAGCAACGGGAGACCAATAACCTGCCTGCCGATCTGCGTCTGTTGATCGAAGTCGTTGCGCGGGCGTGCAAGTCGATCAGTTACCACGTCAGCAAGGGCGCGCTCGGCGACGCGCTCGGCACCGCCGGCAGCGAGAACGTGCAGGGCGAAGTGCAGAAGAACCTCGACATCCTGTCGAACGAAATCCTGCTCGACGCGAACGAATGGGGCGGCAACCTGGCCGCGATGGCATCGGAAGAAATGGAAACGTTCTTCCCGATTCCGAGCAACTATCCGAAGGGCGAATATCTGCTGGTGTTCGATCCGCTCGATGGCTCGTCGAACATCGACGTCAACGTGTCGATCGGCACGATCTTCTCAGTGCTGCGCTGCCCTGACGGCCAGCAGCCGACTGAACAGTCGTTCCTGCAACCGGGCACGCAGCAGGTTGCGGCGGGTTACGCGGTGTACGGTCCGCAGACGGTCCTCGTGCTGACAACCGGCAACGGCGTGAACTGCTTCACGCTCGATCGCGAACTTGGCTCGTGGGTGCTCACGCAAAGCGACATGCGCATTCCGGTCGAGACGCGCGAGTACGCGATCAACGCGTCGAACGCGCGCCACTGGCATCCGCCGGTGCAGCAGTACATCAATGAACTGAACGCCGGCAAGGACGGCCCGCGCCAGCAGGACTTCAACATGCGCTGGATCGCATCGATGGTCGCGGACGTGCACCGTATCCTGAACCGCGGCGGCATCTTCATGTACCCGGCCGACAAGCGCACGCCGGACAAGCCAGGCAAGTTGCGCCTGATGTACGAAGCGAACCCGATGGCCTTCATCGTGGAGCAGGCTGGCGGCGCTGCGACCAACGGTGAGAAGCGCATTCTCGACGTGATGCCGAAGAGCCTGCATGAGCGTGTGGCGGTGTTCCTCGGCTCGAAGAACGAAGTCGATCGCGTGACCCGCTACCATCTGGAAACAAAAAGTTGAGCGAGGGGCTTGTCAAACTGTTGGCGAAGTCCCTATAATCTCGTTTCTCTGATGCCGGAATAGCTCAGACGGTAGAGCAGCGCATTCGTAATGCGAAGGTCGGGGGTTCGATTCCTCTTTCCGGCACCAACAGATTCAAGTAAAAAGCCCAGTCATCGCGACTGGGCTTTTTGCTTTCTGGATTCCGTGTAAGCGCTGTGCAGGCATTTGCCGTCAAAGTGGGGCTGGCGCTCAGCCAGTTGTACTCCCCAGCGGCTTTAGCGCCAGATGACTATAGGCGAGCGTGCATGCAGTGCGTGCGCACGCCACCCATCGGCCCCGTCACGATCGTTCGGCATCCGACACGCGATGGTCAAGCGCAATGCCATTGGCTTCGTTGAAAGCGCGAACAATTGCAACTCCCAGCACAAACTACTGGGCTCGACCCGAAACGGTTATCAGGCTTTCTCCAAAGCGGCCGTTGATAGCGCACGAATTGCGAGCGGCATTGCACTGAATGCACCTCATTCTCTATGACGTTGCAAAAGCGCCGGGCGCTAAAGTTAAACACGGATCTGTCGTTAAAGGTATCGCGGACACACGATCCATTTGACTTCCTCTATTCAGTTTTCGCCGATGCAATAATGACATCGCCGAAACGGTAGTTGAAAAGGCAACGTGGTCTACGGATGCCGCAATTTCAATTACACGCTAAAGCAGAAACGGGTCCCCCTAAAATGAACCTGAGAAACCTCTTCTTGTTCTTGTCTATCGCAGCGCTGAGCGGATGTGCGGTGACACCACCCATGTCGATAACGAAGCAGGAGCAGCACGATCTTGGCCCAGTAGCCGGTACGTTGTTCATTCCCCAGAATAGCCTGATGGTAACGGTGACGCCGACCAACGCTGGCGCCACGGGCCTGCTCGGCGCTCTCATTGCAGCGGGCATCGATGCGGCCCGGCGGTCGGCCGCAGAAAGCAACGCCGCTCCGATGCTTGCGCAACTGCACGATTACGACTTCCGCGCCGTCATGAAGCAGGCGTCCAACGAGGCAGTCGGCACGCTTCAAACCATCAAGTTCGCCACGCCGCTCGATGTGGAGACCGTCAACTCGAGCACGCAGAAAAGAATCATCTTTGATAATGCTTCAACAAGCGCCGTCCTGTTCGTCGACGTCGGCTATCAGTTGCAGTCTGGAAACCTCTATATCGCCGCTAACGTCGTGATGTATCCGAAGTCCGACAAACTGCTGCAGTTCAGAAAAAAACCGAACGATGCCGAACCGCTCGATGCCGGTAATGCGATATACCGGAAGACATTCAACTACGCGAAGTTGAATGTGGTAGCAGCCGATATCAAGAGCGATTTGACGGAAGGCGCAAATAGCATCGCATCCCAGCTCGTGGCCGATCTGAATCATCCCATCTGATTTGAGGTAACGGCTGTCCGGCTAGAATCTCGCGACCTGCACCGGACGCTTCGATCAGGCGACTGGATCATCGATGTCGGTCCAGGCGCGGGCGTTGCCGGCGGGCAGATCATCCGCGGCCTGCATTCCAGAAGTGGTTGCACGCGCAACGGAAGGTCGCACGCCGGGATATCTGTGGCCGCACCTCGCTGCGGCCTGGCGCTGTGACCGCGTGCCGCGAACGCAGAAATCATCGACGCTGCTCCCGCTTCGCCCGGAAAAAGTCGATCAGCGCCCGCAGCTTGAGCGGCATCTGTGCGCGGCTCGCCGTGTACAGATAGAAGCCTGGAAATATCGGAGACCATGCGTCGAGCACACTCACGAGCCGTCCGTCGTCGAGCTGCTCGCGCACGTAACCGTCGATCACGTGCAACAGCCCGACGCCCTGCTCGGCCGCGCGCACCATCGTCCGCAGATCATTGGTGACGAAGCTGCCCTGCGTTTCGACTTCGAACACACGATGCGGATCGCCCGGTTGCGCGAACTCCCATCGATAGATGCCGCCGCTCGTCGAAAACCGGTATTGCAGGCAGTCGTGCGGGGCGAGATCGTCCGGCGTAACCGGCCTGGGATAGCGCTCGAAATACGCTGGCGAGCCGGCCACCGCGATACGCACCTCACCGCTCAACGGCACAGCAACCATATCCCGCGCGACGCGCTCGCCCAGCCTGATCCCCGCATCGAAGCCTTCGCCGACCAGATCGATGAACCCATCGTCGAGCGCCATTTCCAGGCGGATATGCGGATAAGCCTGCGTGAACTCCGCGAGATGCGGCAACACGAGCAGCTCGCTCGCGACGCGCGACAGGTTGATGCGCAGCGTGCCGGCCGGATGATCGCGGGTCTCGTCGAGCGAATCGAACGCCGCTTCCAGCGCAGCGAGCGCGGGCCGCACGCGCTCCAGAAACTGCGCGCCCGCCTCGGTCAGCGCGACGCGGCGCGTCGTGCGATTGAAAAGTCGCACGTTGAGCTGCGTCTCAAGCGCGCGGATGGTCTGCGACAGCGCGGACGGCGACACGCCCGTTTCGCCAGCCGCGCGGGTAAAGCTGCCGTGCCGTGCGACCGAGGCGAATGCCGTCAGTGCAGGCAGATGAGCCGGATCCATACGAATCTCCATTATGAAGCGAGGCTTCACAATTCATTCAGACAGACCCGATTTTTCCACGAAAAGAATCGGCGCAGGATACGTTCATCGGCCTTTCATGGCCGACCTTCCGCACGCAAGGACACTCTCAGGGAGACAGTCATGACGATGAACCGCTACACCCTGCTCGGCCGCTCAGGCCTGCGCGTCAGCCCGATCGCACTCGGCACGATGACCTTCGGCACCGAATGGGGCTGGGGCACGGACGAAAAGGCAGCACAACGCCTCTTCGATCTATACGTGGATGCCGGCGGCAACTTCATCGACACCGCTGACCTGTACACCGAAGGCACGAGCGAAAAATGGGTCGGCAGATTCGCTGCGGCGCGCGGACTGCGCGAGCGCCTCGTCATCGCGACCAAGTACAGCTACAACGCCGAACGCGGCAACCCGAACGCGGGCGGCAACCATCGCAAGAATCTGATCCGCGCGCTCGACGGCTCGCTAAAACGCCTCGGCACCGATTACATCGACCTCTACTACCTGCACACGTGGGATCGCATGACGCCCGTCGACGAAGTGATGCGCGCGATGGACGACGCCGTCCGCGCGGGCAAGATCCGCTACGTCGGACTGTCGGATACGCCGGCGTGGTACGCCGGACGCGCGCAGACGCTCGCTGACTGGCGCGGCTTCGAGCCCGTCGCGGCCATGCAGCTGGAATACTCGATGATCGAGCGCAACGCGGAAAACGAGTTCGCCGATCTCGCTGCGAATCTCGGCATGGGGCTTGTGCCGTGGAGTCCGCTTGGCATGGGCGTGCTGTCGGGCAAATACCGGCCGTCGCAAAACGGCTCGTTCACGGCGACGGGCGTATCGGGCAGCGGACGGCTCGCGAGCGTCGCGAGCGCGCCGCCGCCGGGCTTCGACAAACTGACCGAGCGCAACTTTCGCATCGTCGCTGAACTGGAAGCGGTCGCGAACGAAGTCAACCGGCCGATGGCGCAGGTCGCGCTGAACTGGCTGCATCAGAAGCGCGGGGTGTCGAGCATCATCGTCGGCGCGACAAAGCCGGAACAGTTGCAGGAATCGCTCGGCTCGCTCGACTTCATGCTCACGCCGGAGCACATCGCGCGCCTCGACGCCGTGTCCGAACCGGCGCGGCCTTTCCCGTACTACATGTTTGCGGACGGCCATCAGGCGCGCATCCACGGACAGGTCGACGTCACGGGCAAGCCCGAAGGTTACGACCGTCCGGTGCGCGTGCCGGCGCCCGTCGAAGCATCCGCCGAAGCGAAGTAAGCGACAGGCGCCCCGCTGTTCGTTGAAATCGCTGCCGGCGAGTAACCGGATTCCGGTTGCCGGCAAAACGCGATTGCGGCATCGATCAGATCGGGCTCCTGCTCAATGTGTCATGCGTATTAACGAATAATCCGCATCGATCGATTTTCGAACGAATGATCGTTTAAAACCGAACGAGCCCCGATTTACGATGACCCTTGCAAAGTATTCCTGCTCGTCAACGGAACGGCTTAATCGTCCGTTAATGAAAGATCAGCCATGATCGGTTTTCGGATGACGTGAAGCAGCGTGAATTATTCGCTGCAGCGCACAAAAAAACGACGTCCGGTCCGAATGTCTGCATGTACGCAGACGCACGGACCACGGCGGGAAGCGGCGGGAGACTGGCTGGACGGAACGGTTGACCGCAGAGGATTAGCAGGCAATCGATACATTTTATTCATACGACTTCAATTCCGGAAGCGCTGTGCCGTTAAAGCAACAGAGAAACAGTGAAACTGGAGTTGCCGCTTCGCAGCACTGGTGCAAAACGAAGACCGAGGCAGATAATCGGTTTGTAAAGGAGAAAGATCATGGATACCAAACCGCCAAGAGTTCCGACCCCCGACAAAGTGATGAGTCCGGATCCGGAACCGGCAGGCGTTGAGTTCCTCGGGGCCGAACTTCCAGAACACGTTCGCGCATTCTTCGACGAACAACGCAAGTCGTGCGACCCGAAATAAGCGTGGTCAGTCACGGCAATACGGGCTACGCGCGATCAGCGCGGGGATGGCAGTCGTGCGCAGGCGCCCTGGCGCGCCGCGTACCGTGCGCGTTCGCGCGGATGGCTGTCGTCTGATTTCTGCTTGCGCGCCGGGTGACAGCACCCGGCGCGCATGGCTGTGCGCGTCTGTTTGATCGATCTGCCGCGCTATGGTCTATTCTTCTGCTGTTTCCGTTCTGGCCTTTCGGTCCTCTCTCCTCTCCTCTCATGACACTTCTGACCCGCGTCTGCGCCCTCTGCGCAACTGCGCTCGTGGCCGCACTCGCCGCAGCACCGCTTCCTGCCTTCGCCGATGGCGACGACACTCCACTCACCAATCTCATTGCGCTTGCATCGCAGCGTCTTGCGCTCGCGGAGCCCGTCGCGCGCTACAAGTGGGCGACGCATCAACCGATCACCGATACGCCGCGTGAAAACGCGCTGCTCGCGGATGTCGCGAAGCGCGCGGAGGCCGCGAACGTCGATCCGGCCTTCGCACGGGCGTTCTTTCAGGATCAGATTGACGCAAGCAAGGAAGTGCAGAACGCGTTGTTCGATGCGTGGCGCAACGGTCAGCCGCCGGAGGGCGCCGCACCCGACCTCGCCACCAGCACACGGCCGCAACTCGATCGTCTGACGCAGGCCATGGTGGCCGGTCTCGCGCGCGTGCAGCCGCTGCGCGGCGCGGCGGACTGTCCGTCGCGGGTCGCGCAGGGTATCGCGAACTGGAAATCATTGACGCGCTACGACGCGGCGCATTCGAGCGCGTTGACGCACGCGCTCGGGCACGTCTGCGAATCGGGCGGCGTCGGGGCGACCGGTTAACGGTATCCGTTAGACCGCGACGGCTTCGGTCGCGGCCAGCGGCGACGGCTCGTTCAGCAGCGCGACCTCAAGGCCGCGCTCGAGGTGAGTTTGCAGGATCCGGTATGTCGACAGTTCGAACGCACCGGCAATGCCTGGGACGAGCAACGACGCGGCCTCTTCCCGCGTTGCCGCGCCGCCGAGATAGCGCCAGCGGTCGATCACATGAAACGCGCGGGTCTGCGATTGCGCGTCGCGCTCCTCGAAAACGATCGCGCCGTTGAAAGGCCACGGCGCATCGACGGGGTCACTTCGTCCCACGCGCGGCGCCCGGTTATGCCGCGGACGCATCGTCGCAATCCATTGCGCTTCAGCCAGCAGCGCGCCGAGTTCGCCGCCCGTCGCGCGCCATTCGACGCGCCGCACCAGCTGCGCCATGCGCAGGTCCTTCGCTGAACGCCGCTCCGCGGTCAGATGCGCACGAACACGCTGACGCACGCGCACGCTACGGCCCACGTACAGCGGCAGATCGTCTTCGCCATAGAACATGTACACGCCACAGCCAACGGGCGCGGTGTCCAGCAGATCCTCAGTGATGTTGCCGGCGAGCTGGAAATAGCGCGTGGTGCGCTCGATCTGCGCGCGCAACGCGTCCAGCGGAACGAGGCCATGCAGCCGCTGCCAGAATTGCCACAGCAGATCGGCATCGGCCAGCGCGCGGTGACGATCGAACGGCACAAGCGCATGACGCTGAACCAGCGCATCGAGCCCATGCCGCTTCTCGGCCGGGAACAGCGCGCGCGACAGCCGCACCGTGCACAGTACATCCGGATTGAACGACAGACCGACGCGAGCGAATTCACCACGCAGAAATCCGCGATCGAAACTGGCGTTGTGCGCGACAAAGAGCTTGCCCTTGAGGCGCTCGAACAGCGCCGGCGCGATCGACTCGAACGTGGGCGCGCCACGCACCATCGTATCGGTGATGCCGGTCAGTTGCTGGATGAATGGCGGAATGGGCTGTTGCGGGTCGAGGAGCGTGCTCCAGCGCGAGACGCCTTGCGGGCCCACCTCGACTACGCCGACTTCGGTGATGCGATGCTCGCTGGTCGATCCGCCCGTGGTTTCGAGGTCGACAAAAACAATGGGGACATCGATTGCCGGAACCGGCAAATACTCTTCAGACATGGGAATGCGTTCCAGGCGTGACTTCGCGCAAGTATGCACCAGTTGGCGCAAGAGCAGGATTGCGGCGGGAAATTTTTGTCTTGTTGCCGACCGGTTAGAAACGGCATGCGATTAACAATGCGTCATTCACGGCTCATATTCATTTTATTATGACAGCCGCCGGATGACCGCGGTTATTGGCCACCATTTAAATCCGCAATTCCTGTCAATAGTGCAGATGGCCAGCGTCGCTACGCCCCGATAATCGTGCGGCCGCGATCGGATCCCCACCCGCTCGATACCTGCCGGACGAAAAAAAGCCCTCAACATAGTGCGAGGGCTTTCCAGGTAGCCGCTGCGTGGCCGCGCGGCGTACGGTGTGTTACAGCGGCTGGATGTTTGCAGCCTGCTTGCCTTTCGGCCCGGTCTTCACCTCAAAGGACACGCGCTGATTTTCTTTCAGCGATTTGAATCCTTCCGAGCGAATCTCCGAGAAATGCGCGAACAGATCGTCGCCGCCCGAATCAGCCGTGATGAATCCAAAGCCCTTAGCATCGTTGAACCATTTGACGATACCGGTTTCCATATTCCAGTTTCCTTCAAAATTTAAAATAAACGGGCAATGCCCTTATGCCTGTTCGATGAATTCGCCGAAAGCACATCCGGCGCTCGAATTCAGCTTTGCTGTTATACGGGGAACGATGAGAGCCAGTCAAGCGAATTTTTGGCGATCATTTAGCACATGAAATGCTAAGGATAATGAAGCAACCGCCTAAATCAACAGGCATTATTTAGTCAACACAATCGGTCACTATTACTTCGCGAAATCTGAATGTATCTATATCCGGAAAAATTTTCCGTAAATGTAACTAAAAGTGTTTTTGGTAAGTGTTTATACCGGTTGTTCATGTAATACATTCACATGCATGATCAAACAGGCAGTGTGCAATGGGAGATTGTCATGCTTTTCAATGAATTCAAACGTCTGGCCGCCTGGCTGTTTCATTCGCAGGCATCGTCCGTTCATACCGACGGGGTAGTGGAATCCAGCGATTCCTCAGTGTTTGCGTTCGACCCGATGTGGCACGGCGACCATTGGCAGAACCTGCTGTCTTCCCCTATGGACGCGCGTCACTACGTCATGGAAGATTGGAGCGTTCCCGGCAGCTTCGAATCCGGACAGGCGGATCCGCTGGCGCAGGGAAGCTAGATAGCGAAGGAATCGCAGAACGGTGGGACAAAAAAAGAGCGCGACTGGAAGGCCGCGCTGACAAAGGTTTGGAGATCTTTTTCTCAACGAAAAAGTCTGCTTCGAAAAGCAGAAAGTTCAGTATAGCGCCGTGGCGACAGGCGATTAGCAGCAATAACAACAACCATCTATTTCAAAAACAGCAACAGTTACTTTTTTAGACAATCTGTACCGTTTTTTGGGCCGCATTTGCTGTCGCAATTGCACAACGCCCTCAGGTTGACACCACTCTTCCGAATCGCGAAGAAGCCCTTAAAGCCTTTACCAGCAAGGCTTTAGCCAGGGTCACATATCATTTCCAATCCAGTAATACTTTATTGCGGATTTCAGAACCTCCGCATGCCGACTCGCGTCTCTACACTTTGTCTGTCCGGAAACAAACGTGCTTGCCGTATGGCGCGTTTTCACGTGCATTCCGCCTCTCGCAGCGTTGCGTGATCGTTTCCTTGAAGCCTGGGTTTCCAAAACCCATCCTGTTCTCGGAGTTACAAAGATGAAAAAGACTCTCATGGTCGCGGCCCTGTCGGGCGTTTTTGCTACCGCCGCTCACGCACAAAGCAGCGTCACGCTGTACGGCCTGATCGACGCCGGTATCACCTACACGAACAACCAGCATGGCCACAGCAACTGGCAGGAAACGACCGGCTCGGTGAACGGCAGCCGTTGGGGCCTGCGCGGCGCTGAAGATCTGGGTGGCGGTCTCAAGGCCATCTTCACGTTGGAAAACGGTTTCGGCATTAACGACGGTACGCTGAAGCAAGGCGGCCGTGAGTTCGGCCGTCAGGCATTCGTCGGTCTGTCGAGCAACCAGTTCGGTACCGTGACGCTGGGTCGTCAATACGACAGCATGGTTGACTACGTCGGCCCGCTGGCACTGACGGGTACGCAATACGGCGGCACGCAGTTCGCCCACCCGTTCGACAATGACAACCTGAACAACTCGTTCCGCATCAACAACTCGGTCAAGTACCAGAGCACGGCTTACGGCGGCTTCAAGTTCGGCGCGTTGTATGGCTTCTCGAACCAGGCAGCTGGTTTTGCGAACAACCGCGCATACAGCGCCGGCGCATCGTATAACTACGGCGGCCTGAATGTCGGCGCTGCTTACCTGCAACTGAACAGCAACGGCGCAACGGGCGCCGCTGCAGCGTTCAACTCGGGTGGCGCGGTGTCGAGCGACAACACGTTCTTCGCTTCCCGTCAGCAAACGTGGGGCGCAGGCGCAAACTACTCGTTCGGCCCGGCAACGGCTGGCCTCGTGTACTCGCAAACGAACCTGAAGGGTCTCGCAGGCATCGGCGCAGGCGCTTCGGGCGTGAGCGGCGGTATTGCCACCAACGGCAACAGCGCTCACTTCCAGAACTTCGAAGCGAACGCACGTTACGCCCTGACGCCGGCTCTCAGCGTCGCGGGTTCGTACACGTACACCCGCGCGAGCCTGGAAGGCACGCGTCCGCACTGGAACCAGTTCAACCTGCAAACCGCCTACGCGCTCTCGAAGCGTACGGACGTGTACCTGCAAGGCGAATACCAGCAGGTCAACCAAGGCTCCGTTGTCAACGCGGACATCAACGGTCTGGGTGCTTCGGGCAACAACAAGCAAGTCTCTGTGACGGCTGGTCTGCGTCACCGCTTCTAAGCTGTAAGGCAGTATCCGCAGTATTGAAAGGCGCCGCTTGCGGCGCCTTTTTTCATTGATGCCCCGGCTCGCGGACGACGAAGGCGAGCGTACGGCAACGGCATGGAGATCCTGACCGTAGTGACTTACGACGCCCCGTCCGGCGGCGGGTAGTGGACGTCGAGCACATCGATCGGCTGCGGCCCGGCGGGCGTGTGGAGCGTGACCTGGTCGCCGATCCGCGCCTTCAGCAGGGCGCGCGCAATGGGCGAGACCCAGCTGACGTGCCCAATATCCAGATTGACCTCATCGACGCCCACAATCGTCAAGGTATGCGTCTCGCCGTCCTCGGTCGCATAGTCGACGGTCGCGCCGAAGAACACCTGATCGACGTTCTCCTGCCGGCTGCTGTCGACCACTTCCGCCAGATCGAGACGCCTGGTCAGGAAGCGGATGCGCCGGTCGATTTCGCGCAGACGCCGCTTGCCGTAGATGTAATCGCCGTTCTCCGAGCGATCGCCGTTCGATGCCGCCCACGACACCAGCTTCACGACCTCCGGACGCGCCTCATCGATCAGATGCAGCAGTTCGTCACGCAGCCGGTGGTAACCGGCAGGTGTGATGTAGTTCTTCGCGCCCGCGGGAATCTCGGGCTGAGCGACATCGGCGTCGTCGTCCTGATCGTCAGTCGACTCTTTGACAAAGGCTTTGTTCATGGTGCTTCGAAGCGGCTAAGGCCCGTCCATCAAGGGTACATAACAAGGATAATGAGACAAATTGGCGTTTGTGGCTTCCCTTTTTTTGAGGCTTTGCTATAATCTCGTTTCTGCGTGCGGCTGTAGCTCAGTTGGATAGAGTACTTGGCTACGAACCAAGGGGTCGTGGGTTCGAATCCTGCCAGCCGCACCACTTGTTCGAGGGCCTTCCTCCGGGAAGGCCCTTTTGTTTCACCGGCGTTTCACCGGGTATCAACCTGGCAAAACGAGCTGGCGAAACGATCTGGCGAAGCGTCAGATTTCCAGCATGACCTGTTTCGCGTGCGGCTGTAGCTCAGTTGGATAGAGTACTTGGCTACGAACCAAGGGGTCGTGGGTTCGAATCCTGCCAGCCGCACCACCCATAAAGGGCCTTCCATCTGGAAGGCCCTTTATCTTTTGTGCTGCGTGATGTGTCGCCGGCGTGTTGCTGGGGCGCCGATGGTCAACGGCTACGCCCTGCGCACCCCGCAGAAATTACCTCGGCGCCGACTGGATATCGCCGATGCGGCCATTGGGCGTCGGGACGTCTTCGACCGACGGTGGCGCCGACTGCTCGCCGATCGCCTCCGCCCTCACGCCGACCAGAGCCTGCGACTGCCGCAAGATGCCGTCCACGGTGTCGCCGAAGCGGCTTGCGACGAACGCCCGCAGCAGCGCCACGCGTAGCGACTCGCCACGCCCTTCCACCGTCCGGTGTCCGCCCGCGAAATCGGCGACGCAATGCGCGTCGACGCCGTGCGCACGCTCCTCCTTCAGTTCCAGCCGCTGGGCCCGCTCGAGAACGACAGCTGCGGCTTCCCACGACGTCGACGGCGTGAAGCGGCCGTCCCACGGACGTCCACGATCGGTGCCGCGAATCGCGACCGTGCGCCCGCTGTCGGTGAAGTGGATTTCGCGGACGAAGTCGTGGAGGCTGCGCGCCACCCAGTAGTCGAGCGCGACATCGGTCAGATCAGCAACATTCATCGGGTTTCACTCCGGGTGAGAAATGAGACGATCGCCGCTCCCGCGGAAAGCCCCACGCCGCAGCGCAACGTGGCGCAAGCCAATCTCGGGTAACGATCGGGGCATCCAATGCGTGGAAAGACGCATTTGCCGTACCCGCGCCTCGCGTATCGCGGCCGCGGGTGCGTTCCGCGGGTACGTTGCACGGCCGTCAGTAGTCGGCGCGCTCGCGGTCGATCCGCATGCCGCCGTCATGACGATGATGGCCTTCCTCGCTCGGCCGTTCGCGCGCGATGCGCATCACGTCCGGATTCGTGCGCACGCGGCGCATGACGTTAGCGAGATGCACGCGGTCGCTGACCTGGATCACGAAGCGCAGCACCGTGGATTCCTGCGACAGATCTTCGTCCATCGCGATGTGGACGATGTTGGCGTCGGCGGACGTGATATCGGCGGCGACGCGGGCGAACACGCCCTTCGTGTTCTTCACGAGCACCTTGATCGCGACGTCGAAGAGGCGACCCGGCTGCGGCGCCCACGCGACGTCGATCCAGCGGCCCGGATCGCGACGGTGAATACGTTGCGCAACGCGGCAATCCGTGGTGTGGATCGCCATACCGAGGCCGATGCCGATGTAGCCCATGATGTCGTCGCCCGGAATCGGACGGCAGCATGCGGACAGTTGCACCGACATCCCTTCCGTGCCGGTGATCACGACCGGCGGCGCATGCGAGCCGATGGATTCGTGACGCGGGCTGTCGTCGTCGGCGTCGCGGCCGCTCATCAGCACTTCAATGCGCTTCGCCATCACTGCCGCAACGCGCCGACCGAGGCCGATGTCCGCGAAAATTTCCTGACGGTTCTTGTTGCCCGTCCACAGCACGAGCCTTTCCCAGACTTCCGGCGTCACGTCCGACAGCGCGAAGCCATAGCCCTTCAGCGCCTGATCGACGAGGCGCTCACCGAGTTGCACCGACTCGTTCAACCGCATCGTCTTCAGATAGTGACGGATCGCCGAACGCGCCTTGCCCGTTCGCACGAAACCGAGCCACGCCGGATTCGGCTTCGAATACGGCGCGGTAATCACTTCGACGATATCGCCGCTCTTCAGCTCGGTACGCAGCGGCAACAGCTCATTGTTGATCTTCACTGCGACGCACTGGTTGCCCAGGTCGCTGTGGATCGAATACGCGAAGTCGAGTGCCGTGGCGCCGCGCGGCAACGCCATGATCTTCGACTTCGGCGTGAACACGTAGACCGCATCCGGGAACAGATCGATCTTCACGTGTTCGAGGAATTCGCTCGAATCGCCGGCTTCGCTTTGAATATCCAGCAGCGACTTGAGCCACTGATGCGCGCGCTTCTGGACGTCGTTCAGATCCGCGCTGCCGTTCTTGTACAGCCAGTGCGCGGCGACGCCCGCTTCGGCGATCTCGTGCATTTTGCGCGTGCGCACCTGGAACTCGATCGGCGCGCCGAACGGGCCGACGAGCGTGGTGTGCAGCGACTGATAGCCGTTGACCTTCGGAATCGCGATGTAATCCTTGAACTTGCCCGGCACCGGCTTGTAGAGCGCATGCAGCGCGCCGATGCAGGTGTAGCACTCGAGCGCGCTATCGACGACCACGCGGAAGCCGTACACGTCGAGCACCTGCGAGAACGACAGCTGCTTGTCGCGCATCTTCTTGTAGATGCTGAAGATGGTTTTTTCGCGGCCGGTGACTTCGGCGTCGAGCTTCGCGTCGGCGATCGCGCGCTGCACCGATTCCAGAATCTTGCCGACCACTTCGCGACGGTTGCCGCGCGCTGCCTTCACCGCTTTTTCGAGCGTCGCGTACCGATGCGGGTTGAAGTTCGCGAAGCTCAGATCCTGCAGCTCGCGATACGTATTGTTCAGACCCAGCCGGTGCGCGATCGGCGCATAGATATCGAGTGTTTCGCGCGCCACGCGACGACGCTTTTCATGCGGCACCGCACCCAGCGTGCGCATGTTGTGCAGGCGGTCTGCGAGCTTGACGAGAATCACGCGCACGTCGCGCGCCATCGCGAGCAGCATCTTGCGGAAGTTTTCCGCCTGCGCTTCCTCGCGATTGCGGAACTCCATCTTGTCCAGTTTCGACAACCCGTCGACCAGTTCCGCGACCTTCGCGCCGAAGCGCTCGGCGAGCTCCGCCTTGGTCACGCCCTGATCTTCCATCACGTCATGCAGCAGCGCCGCCATGATCGACTGGGCGTCGAGCTTCCAGCCGGCGCAGATTTCCGCGACGGCGACAGGATGCGTAATGTAGGGTTCGCCGCTCTGACGATACTGGCCAAGGTGGGCCTCGTCGCTGAAATGAAAGGCCGCCTTGACGTCCTTGATTTCTTCCGGCGTGATGTATTCGGCGAGTGCCGACGTCAGCTTCGAGATCGAAACGACGTCGTGCCGGCGCGGCTGCTCCGGCGTGGCGGTCGGCCCGAACAGATGGCGAAACGACTGTTCGAGGACCGCGTCGATGTAGCGGCGTGCAGTCGAAGGCGAATCACCTTCGTGGGCGTTGTCGTGGGAATCGTGCTCCGCTTCCGAAGCGGTGGGCGATGGGGTCGTACTCATGTTCGCCTCCGTTTCGGAATACGTGCTGGCGACAAGCCGGTCTGCACGCGTTGATTCAATTACATGACAATCGAAAACGGACGAAGCGTGCCTTAGGTCGGCACCTTCTTCAGCATTTCGACGCCGACGTGACCCGCCGCGATTTCACGCAGCGCGACAACGGTAGGCTTGTCGCGGCTTTCGATCTTCGGCGTGTGGCCTTGTGCGAGCTGACGCGCGCGATAGGTTGCGGCAAGCGCCAGTTCGAAACGGTTCGGGATCTGTTTCAGACAGTCTTCGACGGTAATGCGGGCCATGTTGGAAATTCCTTCTCAGTATGTTGCTTATTCTACCTTATGTGCCGGAAACCCCGCCGTCAGCCACCGTGCGGCAGATGGATGCCGAGCTGCACAAAAAGTTGCATGTGGCGCGCGTACTGCGAAGCGAAGCGTGAGCGCGTCGCCGCGACGAGACATTGCAGGTCCGCCAGCGCACGATCGAAGTTCTCGTTGATCACCACGTACTCGGCTTCGGCCGCGTGCGCCATCTCGCTACCGGCTGCAAGCAGACGCCGCGTAATCACGTTCGGTTCGTCCTGGCCACGCTTTTTCAGACGCTCTTCAAGTGCATCGAGCGACGGCGGCAGGATGAAAATTTCCACTGCATTGTGGAACTGCTTCTTCACCTGCTGCGCGCCCTGCCAGTCGATTTCGAGCAGCACGTCATGGCCGTTCTTCATCTGCTCCTCGATCCACACGCGCGAGGTCGCATAGTAGTTGCCGTGCACTTCCGCGCTTTCGAGAAACTCGCCCTGCGCGTGACGCGAGAGGAAATCGTCGACCGTCGTGAAGTGGTAGTGCTGGCCGTCCTGTTCCTTCGGACGCGGCGGCCGCGTCGTGTACGAAATCGACAGACGGATCACCGGATCTTTCGCGAGCAGCGCGTTCACGAGCGTCGATTTGCCCGCGCCCGACGGCGCCACGACCATGAACAGGTTGCCCGGATAAGCACCGGCGTAGGGGTTGCGCGGCGCGTTGCCTTCACGTGTCTGGCCAGTCATGGGCGTGTTACTCCAGGTTTTGTACTTGTTCGCGCATCTGCTCGATGAGGAGCTTCAGCGTCATCGACGAATCGGCAAGCTCCTTCGCGGCCGCCTTCGAACCGAGCGTGTTCGCTTCGCGATTCAGTTCCTGCATCATGAAGTCGAGGCGCTTGCCGACCTTGCCGCCCTTCTCGATCACATGACGCGTTTCGTTCAGATGCGCGGTGAGACGCGTCAGCTCTTCCGCGATGTCGATGCGGATGCCGTAAATCGTGACTTCCTGACGGATACGTTCCGCGATTTCCTCGCGCGAGACGATTGTCGCCGCTGTATCCGGCGCCGCGATACCGAGCGCTTCCTGCAGACGCTCGACGATCTTCTGCTGATGCTTCGTGATCAGTTCCGGCACGAGCGGCGTGATCTTCGTGACGATCGTTTCCATTTCGGTGACGTTCGCGAGCAGCATCGTCGCGAGCTGCGCGCCTTCGCGGGCGCGTACGTCGATCAGGTCGGCGATGGCCTGCTTGCCGCAGGCGAGCACCGCGTCGCGCAGCGTCTCCGGCGCCACGCCGCTTTCGGCGAGCACGCCCGGCCAGCGCAGGATTTCGCCGGTACGCAGGCGGCCGGCTTCCGGGAACACGCTCAGCACCGCGCGTTCGAGCAGCGCGAGCTGGTCGAGCGTCTCGCGGCTCACGGAGCCCGCGTTCGCCGACTGTTCGCTGCGCTGCAGGTTGATACGGATATCGACCTTGCCGCGCGACAGCTTGTTCATCAGCATTTCGCGCAGCGTCGGTTCGCAGACGCGTACGTCTTCCGGCATGCGGAAGTTGAGGTCGAGGAAGCGCGAATTGACGGTGCGCAGTTCGACCGAGACGCTCACGCCGCCTGTGCCTGAAGCCGCTGCGAGTTCGCGTGTGGCGCTCGCATAGCCAGTCATGCTGTAGATCATCATTCGTCTCGCGAAGGGCGGCCATCGTGCCAGCGCGCGCGCCAGCAGAAGGACCTGAGGATTCGAGCCGCCCGGCGTGTACGAGACGCGGGGCGAAGAACGCGCATTATCCCATCTTTAGCGCTTACGCCTCGCCCATGCTGCACCGGTGCGCTACGAAGGCGACCGGGCCTGCCGCACCGATCGGCGGTAAAATCGCAGTTTGCCCTCCTCTTCTCCTTTCCCCGGTTCCAGACAATGACAAACTCCACGAAACGTCCCAGCGGCCGCCCCGCCGACCAGCTGCGCGACGTGCGCATCACGCGTCATTACACGAAGCATGCAGAAGGCTCCGTGCTGGTCGAATTCGGCGACACGAAGGTGATCTGTACGGCAAGCATCGCCGAAACGGTGCCGGGCTTCCTGCGCGACCGCGGCCAGGGCTGGCTCACGGCCGAATACGGCATGCTGCCGCGCGCCACGCACACGCGCAGCGACCGCGAAGCCGCCCGCGGCAAGCAGACCGGCCGCACGCAGGAAATCCAGCGCCTGATCGGCCGTGCGCTGCGCTCGGTGTTCGATCTGGAAAAGCTCGGCGCGCGCACGCTGCATATCGATTGCGACGTGATCCAGGCCGACGGCGGCACCCGCACAGCGAGCATCACCGGCGCGTTCGTGGCCGCGCACGATGCCGTCGCGAAACTGCTCGCAACCGGCCGCATCGAATCGTCGCCGATTACGGATTACGTCGCCGCAATTTCGGTCGGTGTGTTCGACGGCCTGCCGGTGCTCGATCTCGACTACGACGAAGACTCGCAGTGCGACACCGACATGAACGTCGTGATGACGGGCGAAGGCGGCTTCGTCGAGCTTCAGGGTACGGCCGAAGGCGTGCCGTTTTCGCGCGATGAAATGAATGCGCTGCTCGATCTCGCGCAAAGCGGCATCGAAACGTTGATCGCGAAGCAGAAGGCAGCGCTGGAGTCGAAGGGTGAGTGAACGCAACACAATCGGCGGCACAATTGCTTCGTCGTTGAAGCAGGTCGTGCTTGCGTCGAACAATGCGGGCAAGCTGCGTGAATTCGCGGCGCTGTTCGAGACCGTCGGGATCGAACTGATCCCGCAGGGCAGGCTCAACGTGCCGGAAACGGAAGAGCCGCATCCGACGTTCGTCGAAAACGCGCTGACAAAGGCGCGTCATGCGTCGAAGATCACCGGCCTGCCCGCGCTGGCTGATGATTCCGGCCTGTGCGTCGTTGCACTGCGGGGCGCACCGGGCGTGTATTCGGCGCGTTACGCGCAGCTTGCCGGCGGCGAGAAAAGCGATGCGGCGAACAATGCGCGCCTCGTCGAACAGCTCGCGAATGAACCGGACCGCCGCGCGTACTACTACTGCGTGCTGGCGCTCGTGCGTCACGCCGACGATCCGGAACCGCTGATCGCCGAAGGCCGCTGGCATGGCGAAGTGCTCGGTGCGCCGCGCGGTGCGAACGGCTTCGGTTACGACCCGTACTTCTTTTTGCCGTCGCTGGATGCGAGTGCCGCCGAACTGGAACCGTCGGTGAAAAACGCGACGAGCCATCGCGCGATCGCGTTGCGGCAACTGCTAACGCGTCTGTTGGAGGCTGCGTGAGCGCCGCGTCTAATTCGGGCGCGGGCGGCGCGGGCGCTGGAATCGGCGGCATTGGCGTCAACGTCGTCAAGGCCTTCACCGCGCCAGGCGGCATCCGTTTGACGTCGTTGCCGCCGCTCGCGCTGTACGTGCATTTCCCGTGGTGCGTGCGCAAGTGTCCCTATTGCGATTTCAACTCGCACGAGTGGAAAGGCGATGCCTTCCCGGAAAACGATTATCTCGACGCGTTGCGCACCGATCTCGAACTGGCGCTGCCGCTTGTCTGGGGACGTCAGGTGCATACGGTGTTCATCGGCGGCGGTACGCCGAGCCTGCTGTCGGCAGCCGGGCTCGACCGGCTGCTGTCGGACGTGCGCGCGCTGCTGCCGCTCGACGCCGACGCGGAGATCACGCTCGAAGCAAACCCCGGCACATTCGAAGCCGCGAAGTTCGCGCAGTTTCGGGCGAGCGGCGTGAACCGGCTGTCGGTCGGTATCCAGAGTTTCAACGAAGCGCATCTGAAGGCGCTCGGCCGTATCCACGACTCGACGCAGGCGCGCGCCGCGGTCGAAGTCGCCGCGACCACGTTCGACAATTTCAATCTCGACCTGATGTTCGCGCTGCCGAAGCAGACGCTCGCCGAATGCCAGGCGGATATCGAAACGGCGCTGTCGTTCGCGCCGCCGCACCTGTCGCTGTACCACCTGACGCTGGAGCCGAACACGCTGTTCGCGAAGTTTCCGCCGCCGCTGCCCGACGACGACCAGTCCGCCGACATGCAGGACTGGATTCACGAGCGCACGGCGGCTGCCGGTTACGAGCACTACGAAGTGTCGGCGTATGCGAAGCCGCATCGGCAGAGCAAACACAACCTGAACTACTGGCGTTTCGGCGACTATCTCGGCATCGGCGCGGGCGCGCATACAAAGCTGTCGTTCCCGAACCGCATCCTCCGTCAGGCGCGCTACAAGCATCCGACGACGTTCATCGAGCAGGTGAAAGCCGGCGCGCCGGTGCAGGAAGAAAACGAAGTCGGACCACACGATCTGCCGTTCGAATTCATGCTGAATGCGCTGCGCCTGGTGGAAGGGTTTCCCGTGCACCGGTTCATCGAACGCACGGGAATGTCGATGACGTCGATTGAGCCGGCACTGCAGGAAGCGGAGAAGCGCGGGTTGATTGTCCGCGACCACGAGAAGATTGCGCCGACCGCACGCGGGCAGAATTTTCTCAACGATCTGCAGGCGCTGTTTCTCAAGGACGGACGCTGATTGCCAGCGCCAGTGGTCGCGTCGCGCGGCGATTTCGGGTTACAATTCGCGGCTTGGAGGTGTGGCCGAGCGGTTTAAGGCACCGGTCTTGAAAACCGGCGAAGGAGCAATCCTTCCGTGAGTTCGAATCTCACCGCCTCCGCCAGGACACCCCTTTCAATTCATCCGAATCAATCCGATTCAATCGCGCAAAACCTTACCAGCTAAGGCTTTCAGCGCAAAACCCCCAAATCAAAGTGTCCGGCTTCGTTGCAATTAATCGCGTTCAGTCGTAAATTTTATGGTGGACTGGATGGTGGACTAACGTTGGTGGACCAGATGGTGGACTGCTGGCGCACCGATCGATAACGAGCAACGATGCCAAAGAAAGCCAAGGAACTCGGGGCGCTCGCCGTGAAGCGACTAACGACGCCGGGAAAGCATCCCGTGGGCGGCGTGGACGGCCTGTATCTCAAAGTCGCGAGCGAGAGCTCACGGTCATGGGTGCTGCGGGTCGTCGCAGCCGGCAAGCGACGCGAGATTGGCTTGGGCGCCTACGCCGAGTCCGGCATGGGCGTCGCGGCAGCGCGAGCGAAGGCGCTGGCAGTCCGCGAAGACATCACCCGCGGCGTCGATCCGGTCATGCAGAAGAAAGAGGCCGCGAGCCGTCTGCGCGCGAGCCAGGCGCTCGAAATGACATTCGAGCAAGCGGCGAAGCGCTTCATAACGGCGAAAGAGCCCGAATGGCGCAACTCGAAGCACGGTGCGCAGTGGACGTACACGCTCGAGGAGTTCGCCTATCCGCTCATCGGCAAGATGATGGTCCGGCACGTCACGCGTGCGCATGTGACAGAGATACTCGAGCCGATCTGGACGACCAAGACGGAGACCGCCTCACGCCTGCGCGGCCGCATCGAGGCGATTCTCGATTGGGCCCGCGTGAAAGGGTTCCGCGATGAAGGCGTGAATCCGGCCGCGTGGCGCGGCAACCTCGACAAGCTCCTGTCTGCCCCGAAGAAAACCAAGCGCGTGCGCAATCACCCCGCCCTGCCGATCGTGCAGATGGGCGCATTCATGGTGACGCTGCGCGCGATCGAGGGGGTTAGCGCCCGCTGCTTGGAATTTACGATACTGACAGCGGCCCGCTCCGGCGAGGCACGCTTTGCCGAGTGGCCCGAAATCGACCTTGAGAAAATGGTCTGGTCGGTGCCCGCCGAGAAAATGAAGGCGAAGAAAGAGCACCGCGTGCCGCTCTCGCCGGCCGCCGTGCGCCTACTGGAGTCGATCGAGCGAAAAAAGGATGTTGCTCTTGTGTTCCCGAGTCCCCGCTCGGGTCGCGCGCTTTCCGATATGTCACTGCTGGAACTGATGCGTCGACAGAGTCTGGAAGCCACGCCGCACGGCTTCCGCTCGACGTTCCGGGACTGGGCGGGCGAGTACACGAACTATCCGCGCGAGTTGGCAGAAGTTGCGCTGGCGCACATCAAGGGCGACGCGACAGAGGCCGCTTACTGGCGCGGCGACGTTCTGGAAAAGCGTCGGCGCATGATGGCCGACTGGGCCGAATTCATCGCCCGGCCGCGCGAAGGCGGCGACGTCATACCCATCAACAAGCAGGCCTAGCGCATGAGAACGCAACGAAAGCCAAAGCAAATTCAACTCGCGATCCATCTGTATAGCGCGCTTGACAGCATGTACGACGATCCACCTGCTGGCCTCCCACGGTTGAGCCCGAAGGAGTTCAAAGCCAAATATGTGCTGCCGTGGCGTGACGCGAAATACTCGTCGCCTGACGAGGCGTTGGCGCGAATACAACTGATGCTTAGCGAAGCGGAGGCGCAGGCATTGCCGGTAGCGCTGCACGACGCCGTGTGTGTCGAGTCCATCTGCGCCTTTGTCGGCGTATCAATGCATTACCTTCGGAAAGACGATAGAGAAGAAGCATGGTCCATGTTCGCCCTTGCTCAGCACGGGCTAGGCGTCAGGGCAGGCGCCGACTCCGGGGCGGCCGGAGATCGCCTTTCGGCGATTGCGAGCCTAGGTGGCAAAGCGCGAGCCGCGAAAGATCCGAAGCAAAGGGAGAAGACGTTCATCAAGGATTGCTGGCAGGACTGGCAACTGAAACCAGACACGTATAAGTCGAAAGCCGCTTTCGCGGTCGATATGCTCGATAAGTGCGAGCACTTGAGCAGCCAGAAAAAGATCGAAGACTGGTGTCGAACTTGGGAATCTGAAACCCTCACCCTTCCGGCAGAGTGAGCATCCTGCCGGCTGAGGTGTTTTGAGCAGGCCGACTTATCCATAAATTTCGTATCGACCCGTCCAATCCCGGACGCCTTCTGAGTCGATACGGATGAAATTAGCAGACACCCTGAAGAATTTCGACAGCCTGCCGAACGCGGCGGGTGTTGATGTTCAAACTGTGGCCGCCCTCTGCGGCTGCAGCGTCGCCACGACTTGGGAGCGTGCTCGTCGCGGCGCACTCCCGAAACCACGCAAGATCGGCGGCTCCACTCGCTGGAACGTTGGAGAGCTCCGTGCGGTTCTCACGGGAGAGCCCGCGTGACGATGATGACGACCCAAAATGAAAAGGGCCGCGACTCCGGCAAGAGCGCGACCCCGACGACGACCCGAGCCGATGTTAACACCGGGCCGCCGACAAATGCCGATCTGCCAGTGCTCGATCTGCAAAAAAATGCGCGGGAGCGGTTGCGCGTAACGCACACGACATTCAAGGGAAAACCGTACATCGATCTGCGGGTCTGGTTCGTCGATGCCGCCGGCGACTACCAGCCATCGCGGAGCGGCGTGAGCATCCGTCCAGATCATCTCGCCGAGATCGTGCGAGCGCTGACCCTAGCCGGCCGCGAGCTGCCGCTAGGAGGCGCGTGATGCCATCCTTCAAAAAGACCTTGCGACACGTAAACCCGGGCGCGTATACTTTGGGCGTGCCTGAGACAACAGGCAACCTGGATTGGCGTCCAGAAAGGAATAGGCGGACAACCGCCGCAGCGCGGTTTTTTTACGTCCGCACGTCATCGCACGCCTTCATTGGTCGGGCCTTGGCGGGGGAGCCTTCGGGCTCGCCGGTTTCCTATTCGCCGGTACGCCAACCTCGCCATGCGCCCGGCCACCCCAATTGGCGTTGGGGGCCGGGTTACTCGACCCGAATAGGAGGCCGCACGATGCGCCATATTTCCGCTCGTCCTGAGCAATCGCAACTCCCTAGCCAACATCAGTCGCCCGCCGCGACCTCAATTCCTGTGGCATTCATCGCTTCTGGCGAGGCGAACGGAAAGCCGGTCGGCCTTGGCGGCTTCATGACCATCGCGCCTCGTGGAATGAAGTACCTACCGCCGTGCGCATCGATCGAGGAGGCCCGCGAAGAGATCCGCGATCGCAGCCTGTACGAAGGTGAGCCCGGCTGGAAGATCCTTGAATTGGACGACAACGGCGACCCGATCGGCGAGAGCGCCGCTGCGGACGCTGACCTCTTCTCGGGAGCGGCGCAATGAGCACGCTAATCGAAACATCAATCTTGAGCCTGGTTTCGCTCCATCGACTGGTCGATGACGCGGCCGGCCAGTTCGCCATCGCATCGGAAACGCTGAACGATCTGGGCGCGCTGTTCGAAGCCATCATCGCAGCAACCAAAGGGCACGAACTGGCGCACCGGCTGGCGGCCCTTGGTGCGCGTACGGCCGAGGAATATCGCGAGTCCTTCGAGACGAAGAGAGACGACTACAACCGACACAGCGGCAACATCGTGGAGGCGATGCAAGCTTCCCGTGGCGAACGTCGGCGTATTCATTCCATTGAGGATTCCTCACTGGAGGTTGTGTGAGCGCATATGTCGAAGAAGATCGCATCCGCGCGGCACTGAGCCATGTTCCGGCCGATAGCCGGGATACCTGGGTACAGATGGGCATGGCGGTTAAGGCCGAACTCGGCGAGGGCGGTTTCGACCTGTGGGACGAATGGTCCGCAACCAGTGACGCCTACAGCGAGAGCGACACACGTGCAGTCTGGCGTTCGTTTAAGGCGGGCGGCATCACGATTGCCACGCTGTTCAAGGAAGCGATCGGCCACGGCTACACCGAGAGCGAGCCGCTCAAGCCGATCGACCCGGCAGAGCAGGCCCGCCGGCGGGCTGTGCGTGCGCAGGAGGCGAAGGAGGCCGCGGCGCGCCATGACCGCACCCAGACCGAAGCCGCCGACAAGGCGCGCGACCTATGGGAGAAGGCCGGAAAGGTGCACGCAGAGCATGGCTATGTGCGCGCGAAGAAGATCAAGCCTTACGGCGCGAAGCAATTGCGCGAACAGCTCGTCATCAAGATTCAGGACGTGGACGGCGCCCACCAGTCCGCCCAGTACATCCAGACGGACGGCAGCAAGACGTTCCAGACTGGCGGGCGCATCAGCGGTTGCTTTGCTGCGGTAACGGCGGGCGTTAAGCCGAATGCCAAAATCCCGCTGCTGATCCCCGAAGGCTATGCAACGGCGTGCAGCCTGCACGAGGCCACCGGTTTCCCGGTGGCCGCCGCGATGAACGCCGGCAACCTGCTGAACGTGGCAAAGGCATGGCGGGCCAAGTATCCGCGCATGCGCATCGTGATCTGCGCCGACGACGACACCGAGACGGCGGGCAATCCGGGGATGTCCAAGGCAACAGAGGCTGCGCGCGCTGTCGGCGGCCTGCTTGCTGTGCCCGACTTCGGGCCCGCACGGCCGCAGGGCGCCACGGACTTCAACGACCTTGCTTCGCTCGATGGGCTCGATGCCCTGCGGCGCTGTGTCGCCGCAGCAATGCCGCCGGGAGGCGTCGCCAGCACAAAGAAGCGAGCGGCGCCCACGGTCAACCTGTCTTGCGCGGCCGACATCGTGCCCGAGCCGATTCACTGGCTGTGGCCGGGATGGCTGCCGGCTGGCAAGCTGGCGATTCTCGCCGGCCAGCCAGGGTGCGGCAAGACGACTATCGCTATCTCGCTGTCGGCTGCTATCTCGAGGGGTTCTGAGTGGCCTGACGGCACGCGATGCAAGACGCCGGGAAACATCCTCATCTGGACCGGCGAAGACGGCCTGGCTGATACGCTGGTCCCTCGCCTGATCGCTGCCGGCGCGGATTTGAAGCGCGTCTTCTTCGTCGAGTCCATTAACGACGATCTCGGAGAGCTGCAACCGTTTGATCCGAGTCGCGATGTGCCAATCCTCGCCGAGCGAATCGAGCAGATGGGCGGCGCGAGTTTGTTGGTAGTCGATCCGATTATCAGTGTGGTCAATGGCGACTCGCACAAGAGCGGCGACGTGCGTAAGTCGCTACAACCGCTTATCGACATTGGCGCCACGCACGGCTGCGCGATTCTGGGCATTACGCACTTCAGCAAGGGTTCCAAGGGCTCTTCGCCGACTGAGCGTATTCTCGGCTCGCAGGCGTTCGGTGCGGCCGCGCGCATGATCCTGATCGCCGGCAAGGATGAGTCGTCAGACCGTCGAATCTTCGCCAAATCGAAGTGCAACATTGCTGGCGACACCGGCGGATTCGAATACGCAATCGAGACACTCGATGCTCAGGACGGGCTTGCATCCAGCCGCATCGCTTGGGGCGAACCGCTCGACGGCTCCGCGAAAGAGATCCTGCGCGAGCTGGAGGCCGACGATACCGAGGGGGAGCAGCAGGATGACCGAGAATCGAAGTTCGAACGTGCCCGCTGCATGATCTACGAGTGGCTAACCCCCTTCATGAGCACGAAAGAGATGAAGGCGGCAGCGCAAGCCGAGGGCGTGAGCTGGAGAATGGTCGAGGCAGCTAAAGCCGCCGAGGTCTCCGCCGGAAACAAGATTCGCGCGGTAAAGCACGGCAATGCGTGGGGCTGGATTTGGGACCACTACGAGGTAAAGCACGGAGACTCAACTCCGCAACTGCATCTGGTTTCAAGTCCGCAGGAAATTCAAGTCCGCAAAGACGATTGCGGAGTTGAGTACGTTACCCAGCAAGGCTTTCAAGCCAAGTCCGCAACTCCGCAGTCAGTTTCGGGGGTCGTCGGAGTTGGCGATTCAACCCCGCAAGCGAAAGGCAACTCCGCAGCATCCGAAAATCATTGCGGAGTTGCGGACTTGCCAGCAAACCCTTACCCAGCAAGGGATTCAACTCCGCAATCAACTCCGCAGTGCGGACTTGAGGGCGATTCCGACGATGGAGGTGAACTGTGAACGTTGCCACCCTCGTCGAAGAAGCTCGCGCCGCTGGCGTCAGCCTGTGCCTGCAAGACGGCAAGGTGAAGATGCGTGGTCCGGTCGAAGCGCAGGAGGCATTGAGACCATCGCTGGCACCGCACCGTGACGAGATTCGAGCGTATCTGCAAGCCGAGAATCGATTGGCCGAGCAGCCGCCCGAGGATTGCGCGGGCGCCTTGCAGTCGGCAGACGGCGGATTCTATCTGCCGTGGGGACCGTACCTCACTGCCGACAACATCCGCGTGATGCACGTCGAGCTGGTTTGGATCATTGAGCATCTGGCTCAACTGGAGGTCTGGCCCGAAGAGCATCGCGAAGACGTGCTGTCTCGCGCGATACGCGGCCCGTTGAGTGACTTGCTGCCGAATCTGCACCACTTCAACCAACGATTGACGGAGGCGAACGCAGCAGCGGCGGCGCGCGTTGCTGTCCACGCTCGCACATGGAGGTATGCCCGATGACTGCTGGACTGCGCATTTGGAATGCGGATGGCGTACTGATCCTCGACGCGACAAGCCGTCTCGGGCGTATCAAGGGGAATGCGCGTGTGGAGGGCTTCGCTGGAGCGAAGGCAGCGGACCTGTCGGACGGCACGCCGTTCTATTCGTTTCAGCCGGACTTTCTGTTCGCGCACATCAGCAACCAGACGCCTCCGCCGATATTCACGATTAACGCGAACGGTATCAGTTGGGTATACAGCTCGACGGCGGGCATGAACAACCCGAATCCGATCACCGGGTACGTCTTTTACGGAGTGTTCTGACGCCCGGTCGCGCACCCGACGGATAGGCGGCGCGGTCGTGCTCCAGTGATCGCACAAAGGAGGTCGACACACTCAGATGCAGGACAGCAGGCGGCGGCCCGGGTAAGTGAAACCAATGAACCGAGTCGTGACCTAAGTAGTACTAACCGCAACGTGGCAATGCCACACAGGAGAGTCACTTGAACACAGCAGAGACACGCCAGGCCATCCACGAAACCCTGGAGCAGATTCGCACGGTTCCGGACGCCCTGATGCGCGCCCGGGATTTCGGGGACAAGGCCCATTCTCAGGAACACGTCATTAGGCAGCTCGTGGACGACATGAACGCACGCATTGACGCAGTGCAGGCGGCCGCGCTGACCATGGTCGTGGCAGAGCCCGAGTCGGCTTCCGGAGCATGAAGATGAAAGACAACCTGACCAAGACCGGAATGATCGGCCGACCGATGGGAATGCCGCGCGAGGTGCTGGAGAAGATGGGGAAAACCAACCCCACGGCGAAGGCAGTGAGCGCACTGGTGAACGGCAGCACGAGTCTCGATGAGAAGCGCCGCATTGTTCGCCGGATGCAGATGGACAACCTGAATAACCACAAGTGAGGTGACAGCAGATGAAAACCGTTATTGAGAATCTCGACTATCCGCATATCAACGCTCTGCCCGAGTACAGGGCGGAAACCGACAAGCTAGGGCGCTTTCACGCCGAGCTTGCCAAATGCGAAACGCGCAACGTCGAATTGCACGCGGCTTGGATGGCTGAGCAGGAGAGCAAGTCACAGCAGACCGACGCCGAGCGCATTGCAGCCGCAGAGCGCCTGCTGGACGGTAAGCCCGTGCTGGACCTTCCTGACCAGATCAAGCAGAACATGACGCTTGCGGACAGCCTGCGGCGCGCGATCTCGTCGCAATCGCTTGTGGTGCGCGATCTGGCGTACGACCTTTCACGCAAGGCAGCCGAGCGGTTCGAAGCGGAACACAAGAACCGGGTTAAGCGCGTAGCAGATGCCTTGATCGAACTGCACACTGCGACCCAGAGCGAAATCGGCCTGCACGATTTCATCGACAGCCTTGGATACAGTCAAAAGCTGCCAGCAATGCGCTTCGCTCCGCCGGGGTGCGGGCTGGACCCACAAGATCAAACCGGAGGATATGCGCCGGCGTGGTATCGGGATGCGATCGAGTATGTGATGACCGATGAGGAGCGGCAGGCGAAGGCAGACAACGCGGCGGCGGACGGCCGGCGCCGTAAGCTGGCAGCGCTGACCTGATCCCGATAGTGGTGCGCATCGCGCGAATGTGATGCGCGCCAACCCCGCCCCGCACGGGGCGCGCGTTCAACTTGGGTGGCGTTGTCCGACTCCGCGTCAAACTACCAGCAAATCACGTCATGAATAGACCGAAACTCAAAACGCTCAAGCCGCGCGTGCCGGCGGTAAACGCCAACCGCATTCCGACATTGGAAGCCAAGGCTGGGACCACGCCGCGTGTGCGCGGTCGAAAGTGGGTCGAAACTCGCAAGCGCATTGCGGTCGAGCAGCAGTTCATCTGGCGAGGCTGCGGATGCGTCTGGCAGCCCGTGGCGTGATCAGGTCGACCACGACGTGCCGCTCGAGCAAGGCGGGAGTAACGATGACGGGAATCTCAACCTATTGTGCGTGGAGTGCCACAACGCGAAGACAGCGCAAGAGGCGGCGGCGCGCGCGAGAGGCTGAACGGGCCGCTCCCGCGGCCTTCTGGTGCCGCTGACGGTGATGACAAGAGGGGCATCAACGATGAGCACCCTCGGGATCGGCGCTGAGGATCGGATCGAAGCGGCCAAGCGTTGACGCCTTACTTCAATCTCAGGCTTGTGGACGACGAGGAGCAAGACGACTGACCCGATGTTCTATCCGCGGGCCCACTCGCAGAAAGGGGGGACGCCCACGACTTTACAACGCCATAAGGAAGTTGAAACGGGGATTAATGTTGACTCGGAAGTCTCATGAGCAATACAACCCAGATGCCACCGATAATTACCGGCAAGAAGTTCCACGCAGTCACATAACTGACCCATGGTCGCTTCGGAAGGGCCCAGCCAATCACTCCGGGACCATCGTATGTGGCAGGCCTATTAGCTTCCCACCATTTAAGCAACCTGTTAGTCGCGATTGCCGATGCGCCCAAGCCAAGGATGGAAATGAAGGCGACGCCTAAGCCTCCCCAGCAGATAATCTTCGGCAGTTCTGAAATACCAATAGAACCGGCATCCTTCGTCCCAAGAAGCCCAAACGCCGTGAAAAGAAGCCCTTCAAAGGCTGAAAGCCACCCGAGTCTTTGGCTCACGACGTTCGACTCATGCTCAAGCAGCTTGCGCACATCATCAGCCAATTCCCGCGCGGTCGACCCATCCGTTTTTGTTCCAGTGCCGCCAGTCAGTTCATCAAGATCGCTCATTTCAGCCCTCGTGATCTTTAGCGTGCTTCGGACCCTCTGCTTCTAACGATAGCATGGGGCAGTCAACCAGCCGCAACCGTTTTCGTCGGCGGTGCGACTCGAACCAGTGTGCGGACGGTCATCCCGAAGTATTGAATGTCTTTTTTGGGTCGATGGCTGCCTCTCCAACGCCGTCGCACGCCAGCCGCCGGCATAGACCGCATCGTTCATCGATAGCATCCGACCGGCCGGCACTGACTCACGTTCCGTAACCAGTCGCTTGCCACAGGCGCTCTGAGCCGATGGCGTTACCTGGTTCAGGACGGGGTAGCGTATCGCGGTGGCGAAGAAGTGGCGTGCACCATCTCGCAAACCCGTGCCAATGCTGAGAGGGACAATTTCCTGTGAGTCATCTGTTCGGCGACGCCGACGCGAGCGTGATCGCGTCGACGAGCAGGACGCTCTTCTGTACTGCGTGGTAGCGGTTCCTGGCTGATTTTGCCGCGCAACTGCCGCCGGCGCCGCGGCATACAATCGGCGATGCGGTAACGATCAGCTACGCGGGGTCTCAGGAGTAACAGTCATGGAATGGACGGACACACGACCCGTTGTGGCGGGGTACTACTGGGTGCGATTTACCGACGACCGATCGCCGAAGCAAACCATCGGGGAAGTCGCAGACGTGCCCGGGAACGGTTCACGGCAATTAGTTGTGGTCCTTCTCGGCGACGACGAAATATTGGAATTGGACGATCCGTTCTTCGACCGCGCACTGTTTGCTGGACCGATGCAACCTCCGCCGATGGAATGACCAACGCAGCCGGACCGGCTGCCACTCGATCGTAGAGCCTCACACGTTTGTGTAATTCGTGCGACGAGGCGCAGCCCATGTCTGGAGGCCACCCCGGGACGAGCAGGTCGTTAAAGCGTACAGACCTGCGGCCTTATAGGCGGCTTGGCGAGGCAGTTTAGACCGGGGGGGATGTAAAAGTCTGGGGCCGTGCAGGCCGGAAACCGACCGTTCTCGCACGCGCAGAATTTTTCCCTTTTTGGCGGTTTTGTTAAAGCGCTTTAACATGCCATTAAACCGCGCAACACCGCCCCCATCAAGCGTTTGAGCCCGATGGCTGAGTGTTAAAGCGACGGTCGGCTTGTTAAAGGTGCTAAAGCGCAGCCAGAACGGGGCTCGCTTTGAGGATGATCATGCCGGATCTCTACAATTTGACAGAAACGTCCCGCGTCGCTGCGCTCAAGGATGAAATGATCAAGTTTGTCCGCTGGCTCTAAAGGCGACCACGCAATACGGACTTCCGACTGAGTTACGAAGCGCGGTTCTTTGAGAAATACCGGATGCGTGCCCATATCAGCGCCGTTCCACTCCTTGTGACGGCTATCGGTATCAATTGTTGCCCGATCTCAGTCACGCCCGGATGCCCATGGTGCGATTAGGCCTAAACACGTAGAGAAAGGCCGGCGGAGCAATCCGCGCGGGCCATGCGGGACTCTGGGTCATCGGATGCTTACCCAAGAAAGAGACCGCACTGACATCAGTTCGATGTTTTGGGTGCGACGAACACAGAGGGCTCATCCTTCTGACGGACGATTCGAAAGCTCTGAAATGCTGGCCTTGCTTGGAAGACCTCTACACGAGCTTTCGACGGCACCACTTTATCTGCAATATCGCGCGGGCTGGCGCTACATCTGGAGCCCAGAATTACTTCGCGCAAAATGATGTGCGGGTCGAAATTGAGATAGTACTTGCCATCCGTTGCCTCTCGTTGGTCCAGATTGCCAAACATGCGCCACTCGCGCTCGTAGGACCAGTCTCGAAACTTGGTTGTAAGAATGGCATGCATCTGCGCTTCGATCAACGGTTGACCGGAACCGATATGCTCAAGTAGTCCACTCAGCCGTTTCGATTGATAGGTGACCTGGTACGCTTCTGCTCCAATGACGTCGAACCCAAGACAGACGCCTTTGTGTTTGTCGCCGTAGTGAGCCCACATGACCGGACTATCCCAGACCTTGCTTGTGCATAACATTCCTATAGTCCGGCTCCAGTGATCGTGCAGAATCTTGAAGGCCCGTCGAGCTTTGGCCTCGCCGACTGACGCGCCGAGCAATTCGAACGGATCGTTCGATTCGCCTATTGTTGAAAGCTTAAAGCGCTGTTCCTGCAGTATTTTTTCGGCCCATCGCTGCGCGGTCAGGTAGTAAAGACGCATCTGCTAGACCTCGTTTTTCTGTATGGAGTACGCGGAGCATGGCAGGTTATTCCGGGCAGCCGCGCCTTTCAAAACTTTTCGACGGGCAACGTGGCTTAACATCGTGCCATACGTCAGATTCGATACGTCGACGAGTATGGGAGACACTTTTGACAAACCGTTGGGACGAAACGTGGCATCGGTTGCGCGAATGGACAAACGGGCAGGCGCCTTCGGAGCGCCTCGCAGCGCAGATTTTACTCGCCGATGGGTTTTCCGACATCGATCCGAGCCATCCATTGGGTGGCAAGGATGGTGGCCGCGACGGGGCATGCACACGCGACGGCAAGCCTTGGACAATGGCAGTCTACTTCCCGCGTGGCCAGCAGGCTATCAAGCACTTTGCAAAGAAGCTAAAGGGCGACCTAGCTAAGGTCCCTGCTGGTCAAGCGGTGGGCGTCGCTTTCGTGACAAATCAAGAGCTGACGCTTTCCGAAAGACAGCGATTCATCGCGGAGACTCATCCCCTAGCTCTAGAGATTTTCCACCTCGAAAGAATTACGGCAATTTTGGACAAGCCGAGCATGTCGGCTGTCAGGAGGCAGTTCCTGGACATCGATACAGATACTCAACTAGTAAATCATCTCGGCGGACATGGCGGCAACGCACCAGGCGCTGGAGGGGGTGGCGGCGGCGCGATGGGCGAACGCACTCAGGGTGGCGAGGGCGGCCCCGGAGGCAAAACCATACATTTACACGGAATGGACGGGACAGCTCCGGGCGCTGGCGGCGGGGGTGCCGGAGCTACGGGTCCGGGATCGAAAGGGGGCGGTGGCGGCGGGGGTGGTGAGCGCGTGATCGCCACCAATGTGCGCCTGACGCCCGGGCAAGCAATTCCGATCAAGATTGGCACTGGTGGGAGTCCGAATCCGTACGGCGGAGACGGCGAGGACGGCGGGGATACGGAGTTCGGCGACCTTATCGTGGCCAAGGGCGGAAAAGGCGGAAAGGCAGGATCTGGCAGCACCACTGAACGAGAAGTAACTGAAGAAGACCGCGCCAAAGGACTTCATATCAGCGCGTTGATTACAACAGAGGTCATCTACCAGCGTAACGGTCTTGCCTATCTACTTGCTGCTGGTTACGAGCACTTTTCGTTTCCGAAGCTCCCGGGACGAGTCGCGTTCATACTCGTCGGAACCGTCACGGTAGGAGGCGCGGATTCGCAAACGCAGTTCAGGTTTGTCGCAGCGACGGCCGGCCCCAACGGGACCGTCGTGTCCGAGCAGCCCTTTTCGGTTTTCAGCGGACCTGAGCGTTCCGTCGCCCGTCCTCTCTTCTGGATTCCCATCGACTTTGCGGCAGACTCCGAGGGCGTTTGGACCGTTTCGGTCTTGTCGGGCAATCATGTTTTCGGCCAATTGACGATCGATGTTACGGTTGTCACCGCGTAGACGAAACGGGAGGTCCCTATGGAAGAGAAGCAGGAGCACCAAGGTTTCGTGATTACCCTCAGCACCCGCGACGATCGCGCGGGCGGATCGACGATTACTCTGTTGATGGAGCGCGTGCCGAAGGATGGCGGCGCGGGCAGCTCAGATCCTGCTCCAAGGCCGGAGCGCTACCACTCCCTCCATTCGGGTCCGGCTGCGGTCGACGAGGCAATGGAGCGCACTAAACGTGCGATCGACGATGCGCACGGCCCTCGAGATCCGTTCGGAGACTGAGCCCCGTGAAAGCCCAACTTGTCGGGCGCAGTTTGACGTAGCTTGATACGCATCACGTGGATTGGATGCGTCACGGGCATTGAAAACCTGAGCGCTAGAATCGAAAGGCCCCGCTCAGGGCGGGGCTGCTTGAAGAATTGCTCTCTTGACCAGCTAAATCTGGTCCACGATCTGCTGCATCTGAGCGAATGCCTGCACCACCGCATCTTTATTCCCGGCTATCGTGTCTTGCACCATCTTGGCGAACTCCAAAATAGAGGCAGTAGAGATAGAGACCACCGCCACTACCTCTCGATGTACGTTGGATTCGCCGTCGCCGTTGATTCTCTGTTGAACTAACGTCATTTTGGTTGTCGGAAAGCCAATCAATGCAGGGCCGAACCCATCAGCAACCAAATCGATCATCCCATCAGGGAGTGTTGTTATAACGGTCTGCCCATTGGGGTCGTTAGCGGTAAGGGTGCGCATTTTATGATCCGAACAATTTGAATACTGGGTTATTTCTCGAGGGCTTTCGTGCCTGGAGCAGGAAACCAAGCCTGCGAGATAGCTCCACCAACCTTGGTGACGTAGTGGTCCAATGCAATCGCACTTCCATCAAATGCTAGAGGTACGTGTGGAAGCGGCTCTCCGGTCTCATCGAATTCCTTGTCATAAGGAAGTGGTGTCAATTTCCCCGGGGACAGATCCCCGGTCCGCTGTAGCACCGCACTAAAAGGCGCAAATTCCACCCAAAGGGCAACGTCGAAAAGCTTGGCGATACGGTGAAGTTGCGCAACGGAGAACTTCCCGTATTCGGTATCTTCCATTCGCGCAATGGCGCTCTGCCGAGTCCCCAGTTTCTTCGCCATTTGTGTCTGCGTTAGACCGGCTGTCTCACGGAGTAGTCTCACTTGGGTTGCAATCCGATTGCCAGCGTTCGCCTCGGACATGGCCGAGCGATAAGCTTTCGACCGCATCTTAGTAAGCCGTTTGCTTGGTTTAGTCGATCTCAATCTCTTGAGTTGTACATCCACCAGCGCGATGTTCGTCCCATCGCCGCTTTGCGCGCTCGCAGAAATTGGAAGGGTCGTATTGACTTCCTTTATGAGTTGCCCAGATGACAATAGTGAACTCGTCAGCGGCTGGACCGAAATAGCCCATTGGACGGTGCTGGATGCCATTTGCTTTGAATCGAACTTCGTAGATGTCTTTGCAGTCATGATCGCGGGATGAGTCAAGTTTCTTTGCATGCGGGTCATGCCAGCCGCTCGGCGGTTGATCTCGTAGGTATCGTAGGCGCTCGTCACATTTGGCTTGGCCGGCCTCCCCCAATTTCCCGTATTTCTGGGTGAATTCGCATTGGCCCGATTTCGGATCCATCCACGCCATAATCTTGTAACGCATGTCTCACCCGAAACTGTAGCACAAATTTGTGATATTCCAACCACCGCTTTCCATGGGGTATCGGTCCTAGCTATGCCGCAGGCAACGGGAAATCGTACCAGATCGACGTTTGGCCATCTCGATGAGCACGGAGTTTTCATCGTTTGTTCGATGGCTGTAGTGCGACAAATGATCTACGCAGACGTCATAAAGGCCGCGCACGAACGATAAGCGGTAATCCAGTCGCCATCCGTCCGTGAACAGTTTGCGAGTAGTCGCGAGTCTCGAAAGGGCGGTAACGCCAAAACGTTGGGCGCCAGCACGCGAGACGCCTCTGCCAGCTCTAGTCGTTCCGGCCATTCGCAGGCAGCGCCGTTTGATGCCAACCAGCTTCGCGCGGATTCTATGAGGTGGTCTGTTCGCAGCCACTCGCCGGTACGAGCCATTGCGATCAGTTGCCCGACGACGAGATAGCAAAGCAACTCGGCTCGAGCGGTGTCGTCGAGGTGAGTATCCATGACTGATGGGTAGCCAGATGGGTAGCCAGACTGAATTTTTGAAGGAAAATATTTAAGTAAACTATTGAATTTAAATGGTATTTATTTCTACATCAAAACTATATCGTACTGCTCACTTCATCGGCGGCTTGCCTGCAGCTGCAAGCTTTGCGTCAAGTGCCGCCCTTCGTTGCCGAGCTTTTTCCGGCTGGACATAGTAGAAGTCAAATAGCTCCTCGATAACGTCCAGATTCCAGTCTGCCTCGTGAGGTGCAACCGGCAGTATCTGTCCTGTGCTCGTGTCCTTCATCGGATGTGCCGCAAAGTTTCCGATGTTCCGAATCGCATCCAGATTATCGGCAATCGCACCAGGTAATTGCTTCGAATCGAGGGCGGCTTGTATGGCTGGTGCCAGATCTTTCTGGGCGAACCCATTCTCCCTCAATATCGCTTGCAGACAACGCCGGCTCAGTGCTGCCGATGCCTTGGGGCTGGGCTTCAACACAGCGCACGCTTCGTGATAGTCCTCTGCCATGTGTTTTGGCACCTCTGTCGGCGCCGGCGCGCGACCGGTCGTGGAAGGGTACGCCATGAAATTACCGACTGTACTTTTTGGCGCGGAATCACCGGTCAGATAGATGATGGGCTCATCACACGCCGGACAACTCATATACGAGACTGACCAGCGACGACCGCCAATTGCATTGTGGTGCATCCCGCCACCTGCAATTCCGGCCAAAGACAGGCGCTCCCCCCGGAATCCAGCATGAATCTCGACCAAGCAATGTGGGCACTTCATTTATTTCTATTCCCCGAGGATACGATTTTTGGCAGACGTAGGGTCCCGTAAACGTTCTGCATAGGCAAGTTCGCCCCACATCACCCTATGGTGGACTGGATGGTGGACCGCGATCACAAACTCGCCCAAAAGTCCCAATTTGCCGTCTTGATTGGCGGACACCGCCTCCGCCAAGAGACTCAATGAACACAGGCCTGTCGGCCCGTTTGTCGTTTCTACCCGCCAAAGAACCCGCCATCGTTCCGCCCACAATTAAATGAGCGGCAGCACGCGTTCGACCAGTCATGACAGTGGCAAACTCCTGAACATTCGATCCACGTGGTTCATCGAGGAGGCACGCCACCCATGGACGCGATCAATCAAGCGCCGGACGCCCCCGAACGCCTAAACGAGCGAGCGAAAGCGCGTGAACTAGCGGAGGACGTACGCAAGTTACTTGAGCATGAGAATACCGTCTTGAATAATCGTATAGGCTGGTTGACGGCCTTCGAAGGGTTTCTCTTCGCCGGCTTCGGCGGCATGGCGCCCAAAGACGGAAAGCCTTGGGAGAACATCCAGATCGTCGAAGCCATTTGTTTTACAGGTTTGGGCGTCGCCGTTATCTCTTTGCTTAGCTTGATCGCCTCAGCGATAGCTGTTGACCGCCTCCTCTCCTGGTGGAACGCGAACGCGCCCGCGGCCTACGACGGACCGGGCGTCATCGGTTGGGCGCTGCCGACGCATCGATGGGCACCGTTTTTGACGGTATGGAACTTCCTGCCTCTTGTGGTGGGGGTTGCGTGGGTGTATTTGCTGCTCGTGCTCAGAAATCAGAGTTAGCGCCAGCTAGCCCATCATCACGCCAAGGCTCGCCCTTGAATCGTCGATGCTGCCGCTCCGCTCACGTAAAGATCTGGTGATGGCCGTCTCGGCTTCGTTGTACACGTCGCTGGAATTTTCCCTACGTCGTCGGAACGCTCAGGAAGTTTCTATCCCGTAGGGCGGCAACGAATCTGGAACGGGTCGCGATCGACAAGCAATGTCGCTCCTGGCACGTTGGAAACCTTTGCGCGCTTTACGCTAAACATGCGAACCGGACCGGGCTATTCGGATCTGGGTGAGTCGAAGCAGACTCTCTTGCTTACCGGTCCTTTGGTTGACTGCGAGCACGCAGGCCGCGCGGCAACGTCGCGATTGGACATGGGCTGAAAGTGTTCCCCTAGAAAAGCGAAAGGCCCCAACGTAGCCTCTGGAGCCAGACGCCGGCCGCGTAGTCGCAACCCATTTATGAGTAAAACAATAGCTCGCGATAACACGCCTGGTCAAGCGCAACGCCTGATGGTCCGGCCAGTTTTTTACTGCCGTCATGGCCACTCCAAAAGCAGGGCCAACGCCAATTGAAAACCCCCACATATGCGCTAGGATAAAAACACGTCCTGCTCACAAGCGTTCGCGCTTGACCCTGCGATGCCCATCCGCACTCACCACTGGATGCACTGTCGTATCCGGCTCATGCCATTCGCGCGCATCGCCGCATGGACCTTTCTTGCCAGCACGGCCGCCTGCACCATCACGCCACCGGCACCACCAGGGCCGACGACGTTCATCCCGCCTGCCGCCATTAACAGCGTCACGCTCGACCAGTACCGCAGTTCCGTCGCGCAGCGCATCATCGAGCGCAATCCGTCGTATGTGCTGCGCGGCACGCCGCAGGCGATGCTGCGCTCACTCGTCGTCGTGTCGTTTATCGTCGACCGGGATGGCCGGCTGGTTGCCTCGTCGGTCTATCGCACGAACGGCGACGACGAAGCCGAAGGCACCGCACTCGCGACGCTGCGTCGTGCGTCGCCGCTGCCGCAGCCGCCGGCGAAACTGCTCGATAGTCGCGGCCATCTCGAACTGATGGAAGACTGGCTTTTCAACGACGACGGTAAATTCCAGCTGCGCACCTTCGCCTCGCCACAGGCGCAGACGATCAATTGAAACGATCGATTGAAACCGCGCCTTTCAGTCGCCTTGCTGCGTCCGGTTGCCGCGTGACGCGCCTGCTCGTTATAATTTTCGGATACGCCCTGCCGGAGCCCTCCGGCACCGCTTTCGCCGCATGTCCATCCGCCTGCGCCTGAAAGCCTGACCGTGGCGTCGCCGCGCGACTCGCGCGACCGTCCGGACTGCATCGCCACAGGTGCCGCCGCGTTACGCACCGGCGCTCACGTGGCGAAGCAAGCTCGCGCATCGTTGCATATGCAACGTCATGCAACGTGCCGCGCGACCGTCGGACGCTTTACGTTCGCGGCCCGCACTGATTTCAAACAAAGACCCAGCCCGGCTCTGCGCCATCGACGCGCCGAATGCGTTTCGCGCACGCGACCGGGTCACGACAACTCAACTGGAGACCCTGCATGTCCACCTCATCGCTTTCCGCGACCCCGCCCGACGTGGCCGGAAAGAACAGCACCTCGCGAGTGATCTTCGCGAGCTTTATCGGCACCGCCATCGAGTTCTACGACTTCTACGTCTACGCGACGGCCGCCGCGCTTGTCATCGGCCCGGTGTTCTTCCCACACGGCTCGGCGACGGCGCAGGCGCTGTCGGCGTTCGTCACGTTCGGCATCGCGTTCGTCGCGCGGCCGATCGGCTCGTTTCTGTTCGGCCACTTCGGCGACCGCATCGGCCGCAAATCGACGCTGGTTGGGTCGCTCCTCGTGATGGGTCTGTCGACGACGCTTATCGGCTTTGTGCCCGGCTACGATTCGATCGGCAGCCTCGCGCCGATCCTGCTGTGCATCCTGCGCTTCGGGCAAGGTATCGGCCTTGGCGGCGAATGGGGTGGCGCTGCGCTCCTCGCCACCGAAAACGCGCCGCCCGGCAAACGCGGCTGGTTCGGCATGTTCCCGCAGCTTGGACCATCGATCGGCTTCCTCGCGTCGAACGGCCTGTTCTTCGGCCTTGCGCTGTCGCTCTCCGACGAGCAGTTCCGTAGCTGGGGCTGGCGCGTGCCGTTCCTCGTCAGCGCCGTGCTGGTTGCACTTGGCCTGTATGTGCGCCTGAAGATCGCGGAGACGCCGGCGTTCCGCGCGGCGATCGAACGCAAGGAACGCGTACGCGTGCCGATCGCGACGCTGCTGTCGCAGCACTGGATGCCCACCTTGCTCGGCGCGCTGGCGATGGTGGTGTGCTACACGCTGTTCTACAACGCGACGACGTTCTCGCTCTCGTACGGCGTCTCGGTGCTGCACATTCCGCGTCCGACGTTCCTTGGCATGCTGTGTATCGCCGTCGTGTTCATGGCGCTCGCGACGCCGCTGTCCGCCTGGGCCGCCGACCGCTTCGGCCGCAAGCCGGTGCTGATCGTCGGCATCATCGCGGCGATCCTGTCGGGTTTCACGATGGCACCGCTGCTCGGCAGTGGATCGATGCCGCTCGTGCTGCTGTTCCTCGTCATCGAACTGTTCCTCATGGGCGTCACGTTCGCGCCGATGGGCGCGCTGCTGCCCGAGCTGTTTCCGACTAACGTGCGCTACACCGGCGCGGGTGTGTCCTATAACCTGGGCGGCATCCTCGGCGCGTCGGTCGCGCCGTACATCGCGCAGGTGCTCGCCGCGCACGGCGGGCTGTCGTGGGTCGGCGCGTACGTATCGATCGCCGCCGCGGTCAGCCTGCTCGGCGTGCTGTGCATGCGCGAGACGCGTCATACCGAGTTGATGTAAGCGCCGCGCAGGCCGCCGCGACAAGCGTCGGGATGGTCTGCACCGGCAGGGAAAGCCGACCGTGATTCAGGTCGCGCTTTCCCTGCCTTTGCACGGGTTTTTGACCTGCATATACTCGTCTCACCGCGCCCGAATCACAGCCCTGAATCAAAGTCTGGAATCGGAGCGTAAAGCCACGGCCAGACGCGTCTTCCATCCGCGATGCCCACAGGAGTCGACGATGAACATTCACCTGCACAATGCAGACGTCGTCATGATCATTGCCCTCGCGCTGCTCGGCGCGCTGCTGCTCGCAGTCCGTTTCAGGCCAGCGACGTGGAAAGGCATCGTCGTTGAAGCCATCGCTGCGAACCTGGCCGCCATCGCCGCGGTCATTGCGTTCGAAATGCTGCTCGCCTGAAAAAAAAGTCGCGCAATCTGCCGAAGCAGATGCGCGACTTCCCCCCACTCGCATCGACAGCACGGCACAGCCGCGCAGGTCGACGCGTCCCGTCAACGGTAGTAGTAGCCGCCGCCGTGGTGATAGCCACCACCGTAGCCACCACCGTAGTAGCCGCCCGCCGGCACGACAATGCATCCGCCCAGAGCAGCAGCCAGGAACGCGCCCGCGATCAAAGTCAGCGTCAAGCGTTTCACATCGTTCTCCCATCGAGTCAGTAGTTATTCGAGCCATCTCGAATGACTTGATTGAACACGACGGCGACCCGCGCAACCGTTGCAATTTGTAAGGGGAGATGAGCGCCGTGTTACACGCTCCGGGACCGTGGAAGGCGCTGGCCTAACGCCAGCAGGGCTGCGCGGGCGCGAAGCCCGCGCGGCCTTTGCAAAAGCGCGACAGTTTTAACAGGCATGTAATGATCGCGGCGGTTTTCAGCCCGGGATCAGCCTGCTTGCCGCCTGCTTGCCGCCGCATTTTCATCACGCCTGGCGCGTCGTTCAGGCGGTCGCCACGCTCGCATCGCCAGCCGCGGCTGCGCCCGGTTCGGTATGCACGTACTCGATCGCGCGCAACACTTCTTCGACCGGCGGCACGCTCCGGCCGTCGCCGATGGTGATCGACCGGAACGGTGACTCGATGCCGAAGAGCTCCGGCGAGGTCGCGACAAAAATCATGATGGTGCGTTTCTGCAGCGCATGCGCGAGATGGACGAAGCCGGTATCGACGCCGACGACAAGCGCAGCACGATCGATCATCTGCGCGATTTCGGCGACGTCCAGCGGCGGCAGCAACGACGCTTCGGGCACCAGCGCAGCGATCTCGCTGGCTTCGACGCGCTCGGCGGGCGATCCCCACGGCAGCACGACCTCGTAGCCACGGCTTATCACCTCGCGCGCGATGGCTGCCCAGTGCGTCGCGGGCAACTTCTTGTCGTCCTTCGAGGTTGCGTGAAACAGCATGGCGAGGGGTGCGACGCCGGCGGGCGGCAATGTCGAACCGGACGGCACCTGCAGATTGAAAACCGGCGGCCCTTCGAGCGGGTAGCCGAGCGCTTCGCTCACGCTGACCCGCATGCCGTGCCACGCGTTCCCTGCGAGGCGCGGTGCAAGACGGCCCGTGTACGCAAACGCGGCACCGCGCTCACCGAGATCGTGCGACCGATACCCCAGACGGCGCGACGAGCGCGTCAGAAACGCGATGATCGCGCTCTTGTAGACACCGTGAATGTCGATCACGACGTCGTAACGCTCGGCCCGCAACTCGGCGATCGAGGCCGCAATCGAGCGGAAATCCGCCAGGCTGCGCGCCTTCTTGAAGCGTCGCAACGGCGCGCACAGCACGCGGTCGAGGCCTGTATTCCAGCGCGCGACATCGGCAAACATCTCATCCGCGGCCCAGTCGACCTTGATGCCTGGAAAAGCCCGTTTGATGTCGGCGACGACGGGTTGCGCCTCGATAATGTCGCCGAGCGAGGTGACCTTGACGATCAGGATGCGCTTCATGTGAAATTCGTCACTTTTATCGGGAATCGAGATTTTAGGCCGATTCCACCGTACAAAACGTGCATTCTACGGAACTCGTGGCCGACGCGCCGATCGCTGTAACCCTTCGTCACCGTTTGCGGCCAGGAAGCCGCTCCGGCGCGCTCAATCTGCGCGAATAGTGCGCCGCTATAATCCAGTCTTTGCCTCCACAGACCGCCATGTCCCGGGCATTGCCTCCCCTGACTTCAAACGTTGTGCGACGCGCAAAACGTCTGTGGCGCCAGTTCGGTATTTTCTGGCTCGGCGCGATCGCGGTCGGCCTGATCGCGGTGCTCTACGCACGGCTCATCGACTGGGGTTATGCGGCGTTCAACACGATGCAGCACGCGCATGCGTGGCTTCCGCTGATCGTGACGCCCGCTGTCGCCGCGCTGTCCGTCTGGCTCACGCGCAGGTTCTTCCGCGGCGCTGAAGGCAGCGGTATCCCGCAGGTCATCGCCACGCTGCATACGAACACCAGCGAAACCGGCTCGCGTCTGCTCACCTTCCGGATCCTGGCGGGCAAGATCGCCGTGTCGTTTCTCGCGATTCTCGGCGGCTTGACGATCGGGCGTGAAGGCCCGACCGTCCAGGTCGGCGCGGCCCTCATGTTCAACCTGCGGCGCCTCTATCCGCGCTCGAACGCGCATATCGAACGGCAACTCGTGCTGGCCGGTGCGGCGGCGGGCCTGTCGGCGGCGTTCAATACGCCGCTCGCCGGTATCGTCTTCGCCATCGAAGAACTCACGCGCAGCTTCGAGGCGCGTGCGAGCGGTGTGCTGATTACCGCGATCATCATTGCGGGCGTGATCGCGCTCGGCCTGAACGGCAACTACACCTATTTCGGCACGATCCAGATCGGCGCGCATTTCCCGGATCTGCTCGCCGTCGCCGTAGTGCTGACCGCGATCGTCACCGGCATCGCGGGCGGCGTCTTCTGCTGGCTGCTGCTCAACACCGGGCGCTGGATTCCCGCGCCGCTGCGCGCGCTGCACGGCGAGCGGCCGCTGGCGTTTGCGGCGGTCTGCGGGCTCGTGATCGCGGTCGTCGGCCTGATTTCCGGCGGAACAACGTTCGGCAGCGGTTACGCCGAAGCACGCGGCTTGCTGGACGGCACCGAACATCTGTCGATGTTCTATCCACTTCTGAAAATGATCTCGATGGTCGGCTCGTATCTGCCGGGCATTCCGGGCGGTATCTTCGCGCCGTCGCTGTCGATCGGCGCGGGCTTCGGCAATGTGCTGCATAGGGTGTTCGGCAGCCTGGAACTGCAGATGCTGATCGCGCTCGCGATGGTCGGCTATCTGGCGGCGGTCACGCAGTCGCCGATTACGGCCTTCGTGATCGTGATGGAGATGATCAACGGCCACGCACTCGTGATTTCGTTGATGGCGACGGCGCTGATTTCGAGCCGCGTGTCACGCCTTTTCGCTCCGCCACTCTATGAGACGCTCGCGCAGCGCTACATGACGCCGCTGCCGCAGCCGACGCCCGCGCCGGTTCCCGAAGTGCCGGAAGTCATCGTCGAAGACGAAGCGGGCGGGCCGTCGGCGGATACCACACGTCAATAAATGACGACGCGCGCCGGCCGGTAGTAGGCCGGATGCTCAGGTACAACGATACAGCCGGCCAGCGTGAGCGCAAGCAGCGCCACGGCGATGAGTCTTTTTTTCATTAGATGCTCCTGTGGGAGGCGGGCAACATCCGCGCCCTCTGGACGCAGCCCGCCCGTCGCCGTCGCGCTTCATATTTGTGAGAATGGCCGCGTATTGACGCATTGGCGCGCCGAGGCATCGATGCATCGAACGCGCACCGGATTACGCCCAGCGCCCTTCGATCCAGCGCCAGTTCGGACCATGCGCGACCCAGTGGCCGGGCACCCAGTGATGGCCCACGCGCTCAGGCTGCCAGTGACCTGCTATCCACACGTAGTGGCCGCGCTCCCAGCGCCAGTGTCCGTGATCCCAGACGTAGCCCGGGCGCGGTTCCGGCACCGGCTCGTAACGCACCGCGGGCGGCGCGGACGGCGCATAAATAGCGACCTCCGCAGCGGAAGCCGCCATGACCGTGCATGCGCCAGCCGCGACGAGCGCAGCCTGTGCGACGAGAAGACGAAGGGACATTTTCATGGTTCACCTCTGGACGAAAGTGCCGATGACGGCGATATCCGTTCAATGCGTGAGGTGCGCACTTCGCTGACAACGCCAGTGTTACGGCGATGCCTGAAGTGCAACGGGATATTTCGACCTTGATGACGAAAACGTTCGCGCCGACGAACGGGAGCACGCGCGCGCGTCGCGATATCGACAGCAAAACGGAACCGGCGGACATAACCCCTGGACAGCCAGCAGGCAGCAATGCCAGACGCCATTTGACACGCTACGCGCAGCCCAGGCACCAGACGGGCGCGCGCAACATGGAAGAACAATCCTGCAGCGAGGCCCGAACGCCGGGCCGCCTGCAACGCAACACCAACCCGACGATCAGGCCTGCGGAATCTCGATCTTCACTTCGAGCACTTCGAGATCGTCCTGACGCTCGAGGCTCACGCGGATATCGTCATCCGAGATCTTGACGTACTTCGAGATCACCGCGACGAGTTCACGTTGCAACGCCGGCAGATAATCCGCGGGCGCGTGGCCCCCGGCGCGCTCGTGCGCGATGATCAGCTGCAGGCGTTCCTTCGCGACCGAAGCCGATCGCTTTTTCTCGCCCAGCAAAAACTTGAGAATGGACATAACGTGCGCTCCCCTTACTTGGTGCCGAAGAGGCGCTGCAGCAGGCCCGGCTTCTGGTAATCGGTAAAGCGAAGCGACTTCTGTTCGCCGAGGAAACGCGACACTACGTCCTTATAGGCTTCAGCCACGTCGGTGCCATCGAGGTGCACCGCCGGCAGACCCTGGTTCGACGCATGCAGCACAGCTTCCGATTCCGGAATCACGCCGATCAGGTCGATGCGCAGGATTTCCTGGATGTCGGTCAGCGACAGCATTTCGCCTTCGCTCACGCGCTTCGGGTTGTAACGGGTGATGAGCAGATGCTCCTTGATCGCCTCCTTGCCTTCGATCGCGCGCTTCGTCTTCGACGACAGGATGCCGAGAATACGATCCGAGTCGCGCACCGACGACACTTCCGGGTTGGTGACGATCAGCGCTTCATCGGCGAAGTGCATCGCGAGCAGCGCGCCCGATTCGATACCGGCCGGCGAATCGCAGACGATGTAATCGAAGTCCATCGCGATCAGATCGTTGATGATCTTCTCGACGCCTTCCATCGTCAGCGCGTCCTTGTCGCGCGTCTGCGAGGCCGGCAGGATGAACAGGTGCTCGCACTTCTTGTCCTTGATGAGCGCCTGGTTCAGGTTCGCTTCGCCCTGGATCACATTGATCAGGTCGTACACCACGCGGCGCTCGCAACCCATGATCAGGTCGAGGTTACGCAGGCCGACGTCGAAGTCGATCACGGCCGTCTTGCTGCCACGCAACGCGAGGGCAGATGCAAAACTCGCGCTCGTGGTCGTCTTGCCCACGCCACCCTTGCCCGAAGTCACCACAATGATTTTTGCCATAACCCTTACCTTGTGTCCGTCAAATTCGTTCAGATTCTTGTGTAAGTCCGGCGGCAGCCTGGTCGACGGTGCGCGATCGAAACCCGGCGCACACGTTCGATCGTCAGGTGAGCCGCAGCGGTTCGATCATCAGCTTTTCTTCGTCGAGCCGGATCTGCACCGCCTTGCCCAACACGTCCGCGGGAAGCGGGTTCTCGGTCGTTCGATAGATGCCCGCGATCGAGATGAGTTCCGGCTCCAGACACGTGCAGAAAATGCGCGCGTCGTGATTGCCCTGCACGCCGGCGAGCGCACGGCCGCGCAACGGCGCATAGATATGGATGTTGCCTTCGGCGATCACTTCCGCGCCGTAGCTCACGAGGCCGAGCACGACCAGATCGCCCTTCGCGTAGATCCGCTGCCCCGAGCGCAACGGCTTTTCGATCACCAGCGTCTGCGCCGACGTCGCCACGCGCACCGGTTCGGCGGGTTGCGTTTCAGCGGAAGCTGTATTGCTCGCAGCATCCAGCGCCAGACTTGCCTGCGCCTGCGTCTGCGCGTTGCCTTGCGCAGGTTCCGATGCGCCGGCGCTGTCGCCTGCTTCGTCGCCTGCTTCGCCGCCGTTGGCTTTCGCACCACGAGGGTCGCGCGCTTCGAGGAACGGCAAGCCGGCTTCGGTCGCCCACGACTGCTGCGCAGCATCCGCGACGATGCCGACCGGGCGCATGCGCACGCTATCGAGCAGTTGCGCGATATCGGCGAGCGGCACGCGTTCGTCGGCGGCGAGCCGGCGCACGTCGATCGCGACGGTATCGTTGGCGAAGAATTCCGGGGTCGCCTCGAAGCGCCGGGTCAGCTCGGCACGGATTGCGTCGAGGTCGGTTGTCTTGACCACGAACAGCAACGTGTCGACAGAACCACTGCGCAGTTCAAAAAAAGGCGATTTCCTGGGCGGCATAGCGTTCGGTAAAAAATTTTGCGTATTTTACAGGCGTCCACGCGCACAGCCAGGTTTTTTGGCAATAAAGGACGCGAGACGGAAGAAAAATCAGACGCAGCGAACGCCGCGGCGACGGGGATAAAGCCTGAACGGCGGCGCCCGGCAGCACCACCGGATGCATCATGGAACTGAGGGCTCCGCTGGCGGCGGCACGTGACGCACCAGCAGGGTTTCCCATGCGTCCGCCGTGCGTGCGATGCGCGTGTGCTCGCCGGTCGGACCGAAACCCAGACGCTCGTAAAAGCGCATTGCCGTGCGGTTGGCATCGGCGACCCACGCGTAGATTTCCTTCGCGCCCTGGGCTCCCAGCCATTCGCTCGCCGTGTTCACGAGCAGTTCGCCGCCGCGCAGATGCCGCACCGCGGGCGCCACCCACAACTCGTTGACGAAGGCGCGGTGCAACGCCGATTCCTCGAAACATGCGCCGATCAGACCGGCCGGATGGCCTTCCGTATAGAGAATGAACGAGGTGGCCTCGTCGGAGCAGGAGTGATGGACGGCCGTGGTGTCGAAAGTGGTGGCGTCGGCGGAGAGCGCGTCTTCGAGCGTTTCGCCAAATGCGTAGGGTGCTTCGCGCAGCGACGCCGTGCGAAGTTCGCGGAAAACGGCGCCCTGGTCGGCAGCAATACGGCGAACGGTCAGTGACGGACTCATGCAGACGAATACCCCTTGGAGCGCTAACGCGTAGCTTTAACCGAACCGGCGCGCGAGTCAAATCCTTATTTTCGCGACGCGCACGACAGGCCACCCAGATCCAGGCGGCCCATGGCAGCTCAGGGCGCTTCGTAGGCGCCGGTGCCGTCCGGCCACGGCGTCAGCAGCTCGAACCCGTCGTCCGTGACAGCGACCATATGCTCCCATTGCGCCGACAGCGAGCGGTCCTTCGTGACCACGGTCCAGCCGTCGCGCATGACGGTCGTGCCGGCGCGCCCGGCGTTGACCATCGGCTCGATCGTGAACACCATGCCCGGCTTCAGACGCATGCCCTGCCCCGCCTGGCCGTAGTGCAGCACCTGCGGGTCCTCGTGGTACACCTTGCCGATGCCGTGCCCGCAGTAGTCGCGCACGATCGAGAAGCCCTTCTTCTGCGCCGTCTGCTGGATCGCGTGGCCGACGTCACCAAGCGTCGCGCCCGGCTTCACCTGACGAATACCGGCAATCATCGATTCGTACGTCGTGTCGATCAGTTCGCGCGCGACGGGGCTCGGCTCGCCCACGCAGTACATGCGGCTCGTGTCGCCGAAATAGCCGTCCTTGATGATGGCGACGTCGATGTTGATGATGTCGCCGTCTTTCAGCACTTCGCCGCGATCGGGAATGCCGTGGCACACCACCGAATTCACCGACGTGCAGACCGTCTTCGGAAAACCCATGTAGCCGATGTTCGCCGGAATCACCTTCAGCGTATTGACGATGAAGTCGTTGCACAGCGCGTCGAGATGATCCGTCGACACGCCAGGCTTCACGTGTTCGCCGATCATCGCAAGGACGTCCGCCGCGAGACGGCCAGAAATGCGCAGCCGGGCAATATCGTCGGGAGTCTTGTAGGTGATGGCCATATCGTGAGTACGCGTTCCGTTCAATGCGGGGCAGCGGACACGTCATGAACCTGCGCGTTGCACCGCGCGTTCGCCTGCGCAGTAGCAACCGGCAGACCTGACCTGAAAACGCCGCCGCCCAGGTTGTCGATCGGACAATTGTACAGATGATGCGAATCGCGCATGCGGCAAGGGCACGGCGCAAAAAATCACTCCGCGCATTTCGAGCACGTTAAATCCGCATCAATCAGGCATTCGAACTATTTACCCAGCGTGCGTCTCGTTGCGTTCGTTTGAAACGCGTTTCAACGCGATTCACGCTCATGTGTCTGGCGACTATCAGACGCGCTTATATCTGCGCGAGCGCCTCCAGCGCGCGCCGCCACACCTGCTGCGTGCGCAGACTAGTCAGTTCACGCCAGTCCGCATCGGCGGGATAGAAATGTTCGAGCATCGCGGCCTTGATCTTCCGGCCTGTCGCGTCGAGCGGATCGCCGTGCAGATGCAGCCAGTGATCGTCGCGCAGGATTGCATGCCCGACGTGACCGTCGTACGTCCCGCATTCGATGACGAACTGCATCAGATGCACATCGGCAAGCTGGTCGAGCAGCGCCTGCGACGTGTAGCCGGTCGCGGTCGCCGCAATGCCGGTGTCGGACGTGGCGTCCGCGGCTGTGATGATCGTGTGCAGCCACGGGCCGTAGATCGATTGCGCCGTCTCGTGCGCCGGATAGCTGCGCTCCGCGATCGTCATCAGCAGCGGATAGCCGAACGGACCCGCGCCCGTGTGCAGATCGAAACTCATCGCCGTGCGCGCGCCCGCGACGTGTTCCTTCATGATCGCGCGCACCGTGCGGTTGGTCCACGTGGCCGTCTTGCCGCCGAAGAAGAGACCGTTGCTGTGCACGTACTGCCCGGCTTCGACGATGTTCATCATCGGCGTATGGCCGAGGTTCCGGGCGTGCGTGGCGAACAACTCGTCGGCAGCGCGACGCCCCGGACCGTCGAGGTCTCTGGCCAGATAGATTTCATGCAGCGTCTCGTACGCGGCGTTCGCCGGCAGCGCGGCGTCGAAGTTCACGTAGTTGCGGTTCACGTCGACGTTGTCTTCGTTCACGCGACGCATCCACGCCGTGCCCCACGGATTGACAAGGTGCACGAGCACGATCGATACGTCCTTCGGCAGTTCGCGGCCGCGCAGATCGTGCAGCAGGCGGATCTGGCATTCGGAGCCGTAATAGCCCTCGATGCCATGCGTGCCCGAAATCGCGACCAGCCGCTTCGGCGCATTGCGCTCGCCGAGCAGCGCGACATCGGTGGCGAGCGCTTCGCCGCGCGGACCCTTCAACGGATGCGGATATTCGATGCGTTCGCCACCCGCGTCGGCCACCGCCTGCGCGAAGCGCTGGCGCTGGTCAGCGTAACTGGGGGTTTCGATGAAAGCGGAGGCCATGGCAGATCCTGAAACGTAGGCGAAAACGAAATGATGCCGCGCGCCGCGCCTGAAAGCGAGCTTTCGACGCGCCTGTCTGGCGATATCCGCCCCGCCGCTACTACAGCGAGTCCGCCGCCGGCCACGGCAGCCGGTCCAGCGACCAGTCCAGTTCCACGCCCACCACGCAGCGTCCCTGCTCCGACGGCACCGAGACCGTCACCGCGATACACGGCCGGCCGCTCGCCAGCGACAGATATGGGCTGCTCGTCACCGCCACGCCCGGCCGCAGCACCGCGTTCCTGAAATACGGCCGGTGATCCCAGCGCGCGTCGCGCGGATCCGCGACCGGCTGGAGTGAATCGCCCGCTTTAGCCGACGCCATGCCATTCACTTCGAGCCCAACCTGACGGCCGGTTTCATCGAGGATGAAACAGCTGATGCACAGTTCGAGCGTCGCGAGCTGGGCGAACGCCTCATCAAGCGACGCACCGCCCGAATACGCCTGCGCCGCGAGGTCGAGCGCGAGCCGGTACGGCTGCACCTCCGATTCGAACTGCGCGTGCTGATGCGTGCGCCCTTCGGCGATCACATCGAAGGCGTGATCGATGCGGCGATTCACCGGCTCGGGCGGCGTGATCGTTGCCGCGGGCCGCCCGAGCAGATAGCCCTGCGCAAAATCCACATTCGATTCGACGGCAAGAATCAGTTCATCCGTCGTCTCAACACCCTCGACGACGACCAGCATGCCCGCCTGATGCAACAGCGACACGAGCTTGGGCAGAATCGGCTGCTGCGCGCCGGGACTCGTCGCGCGGATCAGTTCGCCGTCGAGTTTGACGAGGTCCGGACGGATCTGGAAAAGGCGATCCAGGTTCGAGTGCCCTGCACCGAAATCGTCGACCGCGATCAGGAAGCCGTGCTCGCGATACTGCGCCGCAGCGCGCGACAGATCGTCCACGCTGCCGCCATGCGACTCCAGCAGCTCGAGGACAACGCGCTCCGGGCTGAGCCCAACGGAACGCGCAACCTCGGCGAGCTGGTCAGCGTAGCCTTCAGCGACAAACGATGCAGGCAGGATATTGAGGAACACCCACGCGTCGTCGGGAATCACGCGGGCCGCGTTGGCGAGATGCAGCGCGTGACTCGCGCGATCCAGGTCGCTTTCGCTGGTGAAAGGTTTGGGTGCAAACAGGACGACCGGTGGAATCATCGAACCGTCGTCGCGCTCGCCGCGCAGCAGCGCCTCGAAGCCGACCTGCTTCTGATGCGAAAGACTGTAGAGCGGTTGAAAATGCGACGTCAGATAGTGATCGTCCCAGGGCTGGCGAACTGGTTCGCGGATCGAAGGCGCGTTCGCGTTAGCGTGCGGCGCCTGGAGCGTCTTGAGTCGCGCGACGTCATCCTGCGCGACGCGCTCGGCGCACACGCGGTTGCGCCCGGAATGCTTCGCGCGCAGCAACGCTTCGTCGGCGCGATCGAGAAGCGACATGATGCCTTCGCCGGCGCGGTATTCCGCGACGCCAAAGCTCGCCGTCAGTGCGCCATCGGGCCGCGCGATGCCCGAGATCGCGACACGCAGCGTCTCGGCGAACTCAACCGCGCTGCGCAGCCCGCCACGCCGCAGCAACGCGAACTCTTCGCCACCGATACGGCTGACGTTGTCGTCCGCGCCGGTTTTCGCTTTCAGGACCTGCGCGACGTCATGGAGCATCTGGTCGCCGACTGCGTGGCCGAAGCGGTCGTTCAGCGACTTGAAGTAGTCGATATCGACGAAGATCGCGCTAAATTTTGCACTGTCGTCGGGCGATGACAGCTGTTTCTCCGCGCCTTCCTTGAACGCGCGACGATTCTGCAAACCGGTGAGCGGATCGGTCGCGGCGAGCTCCACGAGCCGGTCTTCGAGCAGGAAGTGATTGCGACGAAACCGGTAAAAACCGAAATGAAAAACGGCCGCTGACGGGACACTGATTGCCATCCACATCCAGCAGACGAGCAGGGTCTCACCATGCGTCTGCGGCAGATTCAGCAGAACCGGCAGCCCCGTCGCATAAAACACCAGGGTGCCGAAGAGAAAGTGAGTCGGTGTGAGCCAAAGCGGCGCCGCGCCCATCACGACCATCACCATCGCGGGCAACGTCCACAGCAGCGGCGACGCAAGACCGGCGACATTGAGCGCGATGCCCGCCTGCAACATCAGCGTGTATGCGACGCCGATCGCGCCGAAGGCCCACGTCGTCTTCGTGCGGGGAATCGCCATGACGAGCAGCGCGAGACACAGTCCGCAGGCCAGCCGATATTGAAGCGCGACCACCGGACCGCCGACAAAACTACGCGTCGCGACAAACGACAGGTACGCCACGACGGTAAACGCCATCGTGATCGTCGAGAGCGGGCGCTGATGTTCCAGCGAACGCTGATGGAACCGGCGACGAAAGCCGGCATCGGTAATCTGTCGCGTGGTGGAGGAAAGCATATTGAGGGGGTCAGGCCGCTCCGGTCACTTTGCCATTGGTTAACGGCAGAAAATGTCGGAAGTTGAGCGGCGCGGAACCTTGGGATGCGACGGCGAGATGGCACGGCGCGATTTGCACGTGTTGGACACGCGGGGTCGCCACTCGGCTGGCCATTGTCGTCCGACAAAAACATGGCGCCGGAAAAACAAAAACCCCGCAGGACTTTCGTTCTGCGGGGTTTTTGAAGAATTCTGGCGGAAAGGGTGGGATTCGAACCCACGGTACAGCATAACTGTACACCGGATTTCGAGTCCGGCGCATTCGACCACTCTGCCACCTTTCCGGCATTGTTGACGCTCGGCTAACTACGCTGCTGCGTCACTCCAAGCGGGTCGCTGCTTGGGGAAGCGAAGATTATAGAACAGTTGAAACCGCTTTCCAAGCCCCTTTTTGCAAAAACCCACTGGGACCTGATGCGATCTACTCGCTCGCTAATCTCAGACGGCCGCGGGCACTTCCAGCCGCTCCACTCCACCCAGGTACGGACGCAGCGCTGCCGGCACCGTCACCGAGCCGTCCGCGTTCTGGAAGTTTTCCAGCACCGCGACCAGCGTACGGCCGACTGCGAGGCCCGAGCCATTCAACGTGTGCACGAGTTCCGGCTTGCCCTGCGCATTGCGATAGCGCGCATGCATGCGACGCGCCTGGAAGGCTTCCGTGTTCGAGCAGCTCGAAATCTCGCGATACGTGTTCTGCGCAGGCACCCACACTTCGAGGTCGTAGGTCTTGGTCGAGGAGAAACCCATGTCGCCGGTACACAGCGTGATGACGCGATACGGCAACTCGAGCTTTTGCAGGATCGTTTCAGCATGGACGACCATCTGCTCCAGCGCGTCATACGACGTTTCCGGCGCGACGATCTGCACCATCTCGACCTTGTCGAACTGGTGCTGACGGATCAGACCACGCGTGTCGCGGCCGTACGATCCCGCTTCCGAGCGGAAACACGGCGAATGCGCGGTGAGCTTAACGGGCAGCGCGCCCTCTTCGAGGATGCTGTCGCGCACCGTGTTCGTCAGCGAAATCTCCGACGTCGAAATCAGATACTGCGTGACCGTGTTCTCGCCACCGCCCTTCTCGACGCGGAACATGTCGTCGGCGAATTTCGGCAGCTGGCCGGTGCCGTACAGGATTTCCGGATTGACGATGTACGGCGTGTACACCTCGGTGTAACCGTGGTGCTGCGTATGCGTGTCGATCATGAACTGCGCGAGCGCGCGATGCAGGCGAGCAATCTGTCCACGCAGCAGCGTGAAACGCGTACCGGACAGCTTCGCACCGGTCTCGAAATCGAGGCCGAGCGGCGTGCCGATGTCGACGTGATCCTTCACCTCAAAATCGAACTGGCGCGGGGTACCCCAGCGACGCACCTCGACGTTATCGGTTTCATCCCGGCCGGCTGGCACGCTTTCGTGCGGCAGGTTCGGCACACCGAGCAGCAGATCTGACAGACGCTTCTGAATGTCTTCCAGCTGCGCCGCCGACGCCTTCATCTCGTCGCCCAGGCCGCCCACTTCGGCCATCACCGCCGACGTGTCCTCGCCTCGCCCCTTCATCCCGCCGATCTGCTTCGACAGGCTGTTGCGACGGGCCTGGAGCTCCTCGGTACGGGTCTGGATGGCGCGGCGTTCCGCTTCGAGTGCGGAGAACGCCGCCACGTCGAGGATATAGCCGCGGTCGGCGAGGCGTTTCGCGACGCCTTCGAGGTCTTTGCGCAGCAGCTGGATGTCGAGCATGGGATTGGGGCGGGTATTCGTTGTGTGAAGGTGCGATTTTAGCGCAACCGGCCGGCGCATCAGCCACGCGGCGCGGTGTTGTGCGGCTCGTCAGTCTTTCTTCGGCTTGTTCTCGCTGCGCCATTGCGCATCGAGTTCGCGCAGACGGTACATCTTGTCGGCGATCTTGCCTTCGAGACCACGCGGCGTCGGTTCATACCAGTGCGGCTCGCGCATGCCGTCGGGCAGATAGGTTTCGCCTGCCGCATACGCGTCCGGTTCGTCATGCGCGTAACGATAGTCGTGACCGTAGCCGAGTTCCTTCATCAGCTTCGTCGGCGCATTGCGCAGATGCACGGGCACGCCGCGCGACTGGTCCTTGCCGACGAAGCGACGCGCCTCGTTGTACGCCATGTAACCCGCGTTCGACTTCGGCGCGACCGCCAGATAGATGATCGCCTGCGCGAGCGCCAGTTCGCCTTCCGGCGTACCGAGACGTTCGTAGGTTTCGGCGGCGTCGAGCGCGATGCGCGCGGCGCGCGGATCGGCGAGGCCGATGTCTTCCCATGCCATCCGCACGATGCGCCGCGCGAGATAACGCGCGTCCGCGCCGCCGTCGAGCATGCGACAGAACCAGTACAACGCGCCGTCCGGATTGCTGCCGCGCACCGATTTATGCAGCGCACTAATCTGGTCGTAGAAGGCGTCACCGCCCTTGTCAAAGCGGCGCAGGTTTTCCGCGAGCGCGCTGCCGAGCAACGCGCCATCGATTTCCGTCGTCTTCTGCTGCGCAGCCGCCCGCGCGACGATTTCCAGGTTGTTCAACAGCTTGCGTCCGTCGCCGTCGGCGGAGCCGATCAATGCGGCGCGCGCTTCGTCGGTGAAGGTGAGGCCACCGAGTTCTTTCTGCGCGCGATCCAGCAGTTCGCGCTGCTCGTCGTTGTCGAGACTCTTCAGCACGTAAACAGCCGCCCGCGACAGCAACGCGCTGTTCACCTCGAAGGACGGATTCTCGGTGGTCGCACCCACGAACACGAACAGCCCCGACTCGACGTGCGGAAGGAACGCGTCCTGCTGGCTCTTGTTGAAGCGATGCACTTCGTCGACGAACACGAGCGTCTGATGGCCATGCGCGCGATGCACCTGCGCGGTTTCGACGGCCTCGCGGATGTCCTTCACGCCCGACAGCACCGCCGACAACGCGATGAATTCAGCATGAAACGCATCGGCCATGAGGCGCGCGAGCGTCGTCTTGCCGACGCCGGGCGGGCCCCAGAGGATCATCGAATGCGCCTCGCCCGATTCGAACGCGACGCGCAGCGGCTTGCTCAGACCAAGCAGATGCTTCTGTCCGATCACTTCGTCGACAGTGCGGGGGCGCAGGCGCTCAGCGAGCGGCACGTTGGCACGGGTTTCTTCAAACATGGCGTTTTGTGGATAATCTCGCATTCGGTACAGCAAGGCGCGTGCACGGGCGTCGCGCTCCATCGCGGTCCTGCATTATGACAGCCGCCAGGCCGTGGCGAGATGCACGGGCACGACGTTAGCCATCCGGCCAGGGTCACAGCGCCGCCCGCGCGCGGCACAATACAGTCATGCGGTTTCGAATCGAAGCGCGCGCAGTACACAATCACATCACTACAAATCAGCGACACAGAGGGACATCACTCGATGGCAAACGATCCACTCACCGGCGAAGCCGGCTCCACTTACGCTCCGCTTACACCGGTGCCCGATTCGCGGCGCGCGTTCCGCACCGGCGATGCCTTCGCGCTGTGGTTTTCGCTCGGCATCGGCCTGCTGGTCGCGCAGGCGGGCGCGTTGCTCGTGCCCGGGTTGTCGCTGCCGCAGGCGCTGGCCGCGATCGTCATCGGTAGCGCGATCGGTGTCGTGCTGCTGGCGCTGGCTGGCGTGATCGGCACGGATACGGGGCTGGCGGCCATGTCGTCGCTGCGGCCCACGCTCGGTGTACGCGGCGCGTCGGTGCCGGCCGTGCTGAACGCGGTGCAGCTCGTCGGCTGGGGCTCGTTCGAAATCATCGTGATGCGCGATTCGGCGGAAGCGCTGGCCAAACAGTCATTCGGTTTTTCGATGCCGCTCATCTGGACCGTGATCTTCGGCGTGATGGCTACGCTGCTCGCGATCAGCGGGCCGCTTTCGTTCGTGCGGCGATTCCTGCGCACGTGGGGCATCTGGCTGCTGCTCGCGGGCGCTGTGTGGCTCACGTGGAATCTGCTCGCGAAGCAGGATCTTGCCGCGTTGATGCGGCGTCCGGGCACGGGTGAGATGCCGTTTGGCGGCGCGATCGATCTTGTCGTCGCGATGCCGCTGTCGTGGTTGCCGCTGATCGCGGACTACACGCGCTTTGGCCGTCGGGCAGGCGAAACGTTTCGCGGCACGCTGCTCGGTTTTGGCATTGCGAATATCTGGTTCTATGCGCTCGGCGCCATCTATGGCCTCGCGGCCGGCGGCGGCGACGCGCTGCTGACCACGGCGCTCGCGCAGGCTGGCGGCGGGCTCGCGCTGCTGCTGATCCTGATCGACGAAATCGACAACGCGTTCGCCGATGTTCATTCGGCGGCCGTCTCAACCGGCACGTTCTGGACACGCATGAGCGTGCCTGTGTTGTCGGCTGCGTTTGGCGCAGTGTGTACGTTGATTGCGCTGGCCATCCCGATGGCGAAGTACCAGAACTTCCTGCTGCTGATCGGCTCCGTATTTGCGCCGCTGTTCGGTGTGGTGCTGGTGGATCACTTCATCGTCCGGAAACGTCGTATCGATGCCGCCGTGATCGGCGATATGCATGGCCGCTACGGGTTCTCGGGCGGATGGCACGTGAGCGCGTTTATCGCGTGGGCGATCGGCATTGCCGCCTATCAGGCGATCAATCAATGGCTGCCGAATCTCGGCGCGACGCTGCCCGCGCTCGCGATCGGCGCGCTGTGCTACCTCGCGTTTGTGTCGGCGCGGCGCGAAGCGTACGCGTAAATAGAAGCAGAAAGGCCCGCTCGATGCGGGCCTTTCTGCTTCTGCAGCGGGTGTGATGAAGCACGCGCTCGCGTTACGCCACAAACGCATCCATAACCACAGATGCCCTCGCCGCGCGCAACCCTGAATGCAACATCAGCGCAAACCTCACCGCGTCGCCGGCCGATACTCAACGCCTGGCAGCACGCACAGCAACTCATACGCGAGATTCGCACCGAGCAGCGCGGTCGTACCGAACGGATCGTACGGCGGCGCAACCTCAACCAGATCGCCGCCGACAATGTTGAGCCCATGCGAGCCGCGGATGATTTCAAGCGCCTGCGGCACAGTCAGCCCGGCGATCTCCGGCGTGCCCGTACCCGGCGCAAACGCCGGATCGATACCGTCGATATCGAACGTGATGTACACGGGCCCATCGCCCATCCGTTCGCGCACGCGATTCATCAACGGCGCCAGTGACTGGTTCCAGCACGCTTCCGCCTGCACGACTTCGAATCCCTGATCGCGGCACCAGTCGAAATCTTCCGCCGCGTAGCCCGTGCCACGCAGACCGATCTGCACCACACGCGACGTATCCAGCAAACCCTCTTCCACCGCTCGACGGAACGGCGTGCCGTGAGCGATCTTCTCGCCCATCATCGTGTCGTTGACGTCCGCGTGTGCGTCGACGTGAATCAGCCCGACCTTGCCGTATTTGCGATGAATCGCGCGCAGAATCGGCAGCGTGATCGTATGATCGCCGCCCAGCGTGATCGGCTTCGCGCCGTGCTGAAGAATCTCGTCGTATGCAGTCTCGATGCGCGAAATCGAATCGAGCAAGTTGTACGGATTGATCGCCACGTCGCCGATATCCGCAACGCGCAGCGAATCGAACGGCGCAGCGCGCGTCGCCATGTTGTAAGGACGCAGCAGCACGGATTCGGAACGGATCTGACGCGGACCAAAACGCGCGCCCGTCCGGTTCGACGTACCAAGGTCGAACGGCACGCCGACGAAGCATGCATCCAGCCCTTCAGCCGACTCGACGTACGGCAGACGCATCATCGTCGTGATGCCGCCGCAGCGGGCCATCTGGTTGCCGGAGAGCGGTTGCGGGCGGTCGACGTTGGCGTCGGGGAAAACGAAGGCAGAAGGTTTCATCGTGGTTCGCCAATGAAAGAGATACAAAAGAAACGAAAGGGATCCGATTTACATAGGGCAAACCCGATAAAGCCAGAACCCGGTTGATTCTTCATTCTTGTGCACTTTTCAGGAAGATAAAATACGAACAGAATAAACTTCACATCGATCTCCATCGATGTTTAATCGCCAGGCCAGCGCCACACACGGCAAAACCCATGTTCTCGCAACTCACCGACCTCGATCTGCGCCTGATTCGCGTGTTTCTTGCGATTGTCGACGCCGGCGGCGTCACAGCCGCGCAGGCCTCACTCAACATTGGCCAGTCGACCATCAGCACCCAGCTCGCGACGCTCGAAACGCGCCTCGGCTACCGCCTGTGCGACCGCGGACGCGGCGGCTTCAGCCTGACCGCGCGGGGCGAGCAGTTTGTCGACGCGTCGCGCACGCTGCTGTCGGCGATGGAAACGTTCGGGATGCAGGCGCGCAACGTCGGCAGAAAGCTGGTCGGCACGCTTGGAATCGGCATGATCGGTCACACGCCGGTGGCGGCGAGCGCGCGGATCAGCGAGGCGATCCGGCGATTCCGCGCGCGCGACGAGTCGGTGCGGTTTTCGATTCTGGTGCGCTCGCCGGGTGAACTCGAAGAACTGCTGCTCAGCGACCGCATTCAGGTAGGAATCGGCTATTTCTGGCACCGCGTGCCATCGCTGGAATACACGGAAATCTTCGCTGAAGACCAGTTCGCGTATTGCGCGAAAGATCATCCGCTGTTCGCGCAGGCGGGCCACGTCGATCCGGCCGAAGCGGCGCAGCACGAATGGGCGTGGCGCAGTTATCCACTGCCCGAAGCAGGCAGTTCGACCACGTCGCAGAACGTGACGGCCGTCGCCGACAACATGGAGGCGGTCGCGATGCTCGTGCTGTCAGGCTGCCATCTCGGCTATCTGCCTGAGCACTACGCTGCGCCGTATCTGAAGGAAGGGTTGCTCGCCGCGTTGAATCCGCAGCAGATGCGCTACCGCGTCGCGTTTCACATGGTCACGCGGGCACGGCAGCATCGGACGGATATCGTCGAGGCGTTCATCGACGATATGCGCGCCGCCCATCCGTCGAGCGGCGCGCAGGAAAACCCGATCAGCCGTTGATCACATCCGCGCCCTTCGGCACCGTGAACTTGAACTGGTTCGGCGACAGCGGAGGATTCTTCTGGATATTCGAGAACGTCAGCAACGTGACGTTGCCGAACACGTCGTGCAGTTCCATCGCTTCGAGATTACCGTCGCGAAAGCCGATACCAACGCGCTGAAACTGCGTGTCTTTGGACTTCGGCGTCAGTTCGAGCCAGTCGATGCCGTCTTTCACGCCCGCGTCGCGCAACGTGAAGTTCTTGTCCAGATCGTTGCTGCCGAACAGGATCGCCGCCGGGCTCGCGCCGAGCGCGCCGCCCAGCGTGCGCACCGTGACCTGGTTCAGGTCCTTGTCGTAGACGTAGAGCTTGTCGCCGTCGGCCTGCAGCACCTGTTCATACGGCTTCTCGTACGACCAGATGAACTTGCCGGGCCGCGCGAACAGGAACGTGCCGCTCGCCGTGCCGCCCGACTTCGACATCGTCATCGCGCCGCTCGCGCCCTGCGCGCTGCTCGGCGCCTTCACTTCGCGCTGGACGAACGTGCCGCGCGCCGCGTGGACCTGCGCCACAAACGCCTTCAGCTGCTCCGTACCGCTCGCAAACGCCTGCGACGCGAAAAGCATCGACGCGCCAATCGCGACGCCGCCGACGCCTTTAACCAGCCCGCGAATCAACGAACCCAAACCCCGAGGACGGGCATTCAGCCCGACGTTGTGCTGCATATCATTCTCCATGGAAGGAACCGGAAGCCGACGCGGCGGTGGCGGCACAACCAGCGTCATGCCAGCGCCACGCCGCATATCGATTGTCGCGGATAAGCGGATCAGAACAGGCTCAATCGGCCTCGCGCACCGGCACGAGAATCTCGCGATTGCCGTTCGACGACATCGCCGAGACAATCCCCGACTGCTCCATCTGTTCGAGTAGCCGCGCGGCGCGGTTGTAGCCGATGCGCAGATGCCGTTGCACCAGCGAAATCGACGCGCGACGGTTTTTGGTGACGATTTCGACCGCCTGGTCGTAAAGAGGGTCCGACTCGCCGCCGGCCGCTCCGGTTCCCGCAGCGCCTGCGGAACCTTCATCGCCCTCGCCGCCAACGCCGCCTTCGAGGATGCCCTCAATGTAGTTCGGCTCGCCCTGCTCCTTGAGCTTGTCGACGACGCGATGCACTTCCTCGTCCGACACGAACGCACCGTGCACGCGCACCGGCAGCCCGCTACCCGGCGGCAGATACAGCATGTCGCCCATACCGAGCAGCGATTCCGCGCCCTGCTGGTCGAGAATCGTGCGCGAGTCGATCTTCGACGACACCTGGAACGCCATCCGCGTCGGCACGTTGGCCTTGATCAGGCCGGTGATGACGTCGACCGACGGACGCTGCGTAGCAAGAATCAGGTGAATACCGGCCGCGCGTGCCTTCTGCGCGATCCGCGCGATCAGTTCTTCGACCTTCTTGCCGACCACCATCATCAGGTCAGCGAGTTCGTCGATCACGACGACGATGTTCGGCAGCCGCGTCAGCGGTTCGGCGTCGTCCGGCGTCAGGCTGAACGGATTCGGAATCTTTTCTTCGCGCTTCGTCGCTTCGTCGATCTTGTTGTTGTAGCCGGCGAGATTGCGCACGCCGAGCTTGCTCATCAGCTTGTAGCGGCGCTCCATTTCGGCGACCGCCCAGTTCAGCGCGTGGCCGGCCTGCCGCATATCCGTGACGACCGGACACAGCAGATGCGGAATACCTTCGTAGACGCTCATTTCGAGCATCTTCGGATCGATCAGGATCATGCGGACCTGGTCGGCGCTCGCCTTGTACAACAGCGACAGGATCATTGCGTTGATCCCGACCGACTTGCCCGAGCCGGTCGTGCCGGCCACCAGCAGGTGAGGCATCTTCGCGAGGTCGGCGCAGACTGGCTTGCCGCCGATGTCCTTGCCGAGGCCCATCGTCAGCGGCGAAGCCGCGTCGGCGTACACCGCGGAGCCGAGAATCTCGGACAGCGTCACCGTCTGGCGGCGCTGGTTCGGCAATTCCAGCGCCATGAAATTCTTGCCCGGAATCGTCTCGACGACGCGGATCGACACCAGCGACAGCGAACGCGCCAGATCCTTCGCGAGACCGACGATCTGGCTGCCCTTCACACCCGTCGCCGGCTCGATTTCGTAGCGCGTGACGACCGGCCCCGGATAAGCCGCGACCACGCTCACATCGACGCCGAAGTCTTTCAGCTTCTTCTCGATCAGCCGCGACGTGAATTCGAGCGTATCGGCGGAAATGGTTTCCTGCGCGACCGGCGCGGCGTCGAGGAGCGAGATCGGCGGCAGCGTGGAATCGCCCGGCAGATCGGTGAAGAGCGGCACCTGACGCTCTTTCTCGACGCGCTCCGATTTCTCCGGCTTCACGACCGGCGGCACGATCATCACCGGCTCGTGTTCCTCGATGCGCACGCGGCCCTGCTCGACCTTGCCTTCGCGTTTGACGGCCGCCGCTTCGCCGAGCTTGCGGTCGCGGCCCGCTTCGCGGCGCAGCTTCGCGAACGTGACCGCGGAAATGATCGATTCGCCGACGCGTTCACATACCGACAGCCACGAAAAGCGGAAATACAGCGACAACCCTATCGCGAGCACGATCAGGAGCGCGAGCGTGCCGCCCGTGAAGCCGAGCGCGTGCGACACGCCATGCGCGACCGCTTCGCCGATCACGCCGCCCGGCGCGCGCGGCAACTGCACCTTGAGCGACCACATGCGCAGCGCCTCGATGCCGTCGCAGGCGAGCAGCACCAGCACGAAGGCGAACGCTTCGGCGAGCCAGCTGTTGTCACGCGGCGCGTCTTCGTCGATGGTTTCGTGCTGGGTGATGCGGCGATAGTTGGCGGAAATGCGCCGCGCCAGCAGGACGACCCACCAGTACGCGGACAAACCGAAGAGGAGCAGGAGGATATCGGACGTCCAGGCGCCGACGCGGCCCGCCCAGTTGGCGATATGGTCGACCTGGGCGGCGTGGGTCCAGCTGGGATCGCGGCGGGTATAGCTGACGAGCGCCATCAGGAGGAAGACGCCGAGCGCGACCTGCAAGATCCAGCGGATTTCGGTGAAGAGGCGCGACATGCGATGCGGCAATGCCTGCGCGTTCGCGGAATAGGTAGCTTTTGCCATTGATCCTGTAGCGTGTGCGGCCCGGAACGGGTTGCCGGAGACGCTCCGGCCGCCGTTCATTCGATGCGGCCTATTGTAAACGCAGTGTTGCACGCACGGCTGTAAATGACGGTAACCGTCCACGGGAGCCGTTCACGGGGCGCAACGGTCAGGAAAATCGCCGGAAACGGGCGGAAAGGGGTCAAAAAGCGCAGAAAGCTATCGCGCCGATGACAAAGCTTCATGAAGCAGCCCCTTGCCCCGCCCTTTATAATGCCGGACGAACACCCATCTACTGTTTCGACAAGTCACCCGGCATCGCACTGGCGAGCCCGACGCTTTTTACGGATTTCGATCATGCCCGCACCCACCAAACACGCCAAGGTTCTGATTCTCGGTTCCGGCCCTGCCGGCTACACCGCCGCTGTCTACGCCGCACGCGCCAACCTGTCGCCGGTGCTCGTCACGGGCATGGCCCAGGGCGGCCAGCTGATGACCACGACCGACGTCGAAAACTGGCCGGCCGATGGAAACGGCGTGCAGGGTCCGGAGCTGATGCAGCGCTTCCTGGAGCATGCTGAGCGCTTCAACACCGAAATCATCTTCGATCACATTCACACTGCCAAGCTGGACGAAAAGCCTATTCGCCTGATCGGCGATTCGGCTGAATACACGTGCGATTCGCTGATCATCGCGACCGGCGCGTCGGCGCAGTATCTCGGCCTGCCTTCGGAAGAACTGTTCATGGGCCGCGGCGTGTCCGCCTGCGCGACCTGCGACGGCTTCTTCTACAAGCAGCAGCACGTCGCCGTGATCGGCGGCGGCAATACGGCCGTTGAAGAAGCGCTGTATCTGTCCGGCATCGCGAAGAAAGTGACCGTGATCCATCGCCGCGACAAGTTCCGTGCCGAGCCGATCCTGATCGACCGTCTGCTGGAAAAGCAGAAGGAAGGCCTCGTCGACATCAAGTGGAACCACGTGCTCGACGAAGTGAAGGGTAACGAAGGCGGCGTGAACGGTCTGCGCATCAAGAACATCAAGACCGATGAAACGACCGATCTCGAACTGCAGGGGCTGTTCGTCGCGATCGGTCACAAGCCGAATACGGACATCTTCGAAGGCCAGCTGGAGATGAAGAACGGCTACATCATCACGAACGGCGGCCTGACCGGCAACGCGACGGGCACGAGCGTGCCGGGCGTGTTCGCCGCCGGCGACGTGCAGGATCACGTGTACCGTCAGGCGATCACCAGCGCCGGCACGGGCTGTATGGCCGCACTGGATGCGCAGCGTTATCTGGAAAGCATCCACGACGAAACGATCGGCGAACATGTGATGAGCGCCGAAGCAGACCGGTAAAATAGCGTCAGGGCGCTACCCGACGCAGATCAAGGGCCGCGGCCGCGAGGCACGCGGCCCTTTTTGCATCTGGCGCGTCCCTGCTGGCGTCATTTGCATGTCTGTTGCGAACGCCTCGCGATGCCGTCCCTCGTGGAGGCATCGCACGATGATGACTTAACCGCACCTGCCGCGCGACTTACCGTCATGCCGAAAAATCTGCCCCATCCGAACGAACCGAAACGCTCACGTTCTGCTAGTGCCGCCGCGCCGCATGCGGTGGAAACGCCGGTTGCGTCCAAAAAACCGCTGGTCGAGCCTGCTGCCGGGCTGGCCGGCCTCGGCGCGTTGCGTGACGCGTTGAAGGTCGACACGCAAAAGCGCGAGCTCGCGCGCGCGGAGGCCGTACAGGCGAAGCGCGAAGCGTCCGCCGATGCCGACCTGTTCCGCCGCGAGATCGGCTCGGTGGCGCCGCTCGCCGTGCCGCCGCGCGCGACGCTGCCGCGCAACCCGCCTCCCCCGCTGCCCGTCCAGACGAAGCTCGATGAAGAAGCTGTCCTGTATGAAGCGATCTCCGACGAATACGATCCTGAAGTGCTTCTTGAGACCGATGAGACGCTTTCCTACTGTCGGCCTGGTGTGAGCCAGGAAGTCGTGCGCAAGTTAAGGCGCGGTGCCTGGATCGTGCAGGCGCAACTTGATCTGCATGGGATGCGTCGTGAAGAGGCGCGTGAGGCGCTGACTGAGTTCATCCGCGAATCGGTGAAGCGTGGGCTGCGGTGTCTGCGCGTGATTCACGGCAAAGGGTTGGGCTCGGTCGGCAAGGAGCCGGTGCTGAAGGGCAAGGTGCGCGCGTGGCTCGTCCAGAAATCGGAAGTGATCGCGTTCTGTCAGGCCCGTCCGCACGATGGCGGCGCGGGTGCGGTGCTCGTGCTGCTGCAGCCGGGCGCGATGCCCGCGCATCACTATCATCCCAATCAACTCAAAACGTGATGGAGCGTCATTGATGCATCCGAGGCTCACGCTCGCGCTGACCATCATGGAAGCGTTGGCGATTATGGCTTATGTAATTTCCGGGTTTATTGAGGCGAGGACGCGGCGGCTTGATGCGGTTGGGACTTTTTTGGTGGCGATTGCTACGGCTTTCGGTGGTGGGACTGTGAGGGATGTGCTGCTCGAGAGGCGGCCGTTTTACTGGGTCGATCATCAGTATTACGTGGTTGTGATCTTTGTGATGTCGTTGTTTGCGCCTGTGACTTTTAAGGCGATATCGCGGGTCATATCCGAGCGCGTGCTGCTCGTGGCAGATGCGATTGGGTTGGGGTTGTTTAGCGTGTCGGGGACGTCGCTTGCTTTAGACGCTCAGATGCCTTGGTTCACGTCGGTGATGATGGGGGTTTTGACTGGGGTCTTCGGTGGCGTGATTCGTGATGTGGTTTGCAATGAGGTGCCGTTGATTTTGCGGGATTCAAGGCCTTATGCTACCTGCGCGTTTGTTGGGTGCTGGATCTATGTGCTGCTGGATTACGTGAGCTTCGATACGGTTTATAGCGTGTTGATCGGGACTGGGTTCATCCTCATCGCACGGCTTGCGACGTTTAAGTTGAATGTACGGTTGCCGCATTGAGGGGCGGGCAGATGGACTGCTTTTCGGCCGAAGCGGTCACTCACGAAAGCAGGATTTCGCCGGTCTCACAGACGGCAGTGAAATAAATCTACAGCTATTAAGCTGACAATAAGCTTGGGTCTCTTATCCTGATGATGACGCGAAAGCAATTCGCTCACTTCCCTTTTTTTGAATGGAGGCCTGACATGTTGCGTCACATTACTGCCACTACCCGAACCGTTCTTGCCATCACCACCCTGACTGGCCTCGTTGCCATCGATCAGGCCGTCACATCACACCGCAGTTCCGTAAGTGCGCCCAAGCAGACGCAGACGACTCTCACGGATGACGCCAGGGGATCGCCGATGGACGCGGGCAATGCGCCGCTGTCCTCGTTGCAGCTCGCGGTGTTGCTTGAAGGATTCAACTGGCAGGCGCTCAACGATGCCGCACAAGCTGCATACGCGCGCACTCCGTAACGTCAGGGAGGCTCGCCGCACGGCGGGCCTTTTTCACTATTTCGCCGCATACCCGTCAGTGCATGACGCGCTGTCGTCTGCGCGCGTTCACGGGATTGGCGATTTCGTCTGTCGGAACTGAATGCGTTGCGCCTGGTGAACAGCCGATACGCGACGTCATAAAAAGTTCTTATCTCCCACGGCGCACAATCGTATCAGCCAAGCGGTACAAGCCTTCGGTGGAAATCCGGTGCTGCTGGCGATCGAGCAATTCAATGTTGCTCCAAAATTGCGCGGACTGCAAAGATAGACTCGCTCGATCCCTTACCGGATCTTGCGGCGAGGCACCAGACGCAGCGGCGGGGCCCGGAAGGGACGTGCGGTTCCTATGACCCAGAGGAGCCGAATTCCCCCACTTCCGATGGATGATCAAGTGAAAGTCAATTCTCTAATTCTCGCGTCTGCAGCAATGTGGGCCACGGTGGCCCATGCGCAGAGCAGCGTGACGCTATACGGTCTTCTCGATGCCGGCGTCACGTATACGAACAATCAACATGTCAGCGGCACGACAGGTCACAGCAACGTGCAGGCGACCAGTGGCAATCTCAATTCCGACAGATGGGGACTGCGCGGCAGCGAAGATCTCGGCTCCGGTATGCATGCCATCTTCACGTTGGAGAACGGTTTCAGCATCACCAACGGAAAATTGGGCCAGGGTGGCCGTATGTTCGGCCGTCAGGCCTGGGTGGGCCTCGCGACAGACCAGTACGGCTCAGTGACACTAGGGCGCCAATACGATTCGGTAGTCGACTATCTTGGACCCATGAGCCTGACTGGCACGCAGTATGGAGGCACCCAGTTCGCTCACCCGTTTGACAACGATAATCTCGATAACTCGTTTCGCGTCGACAACGCGATCAAGTATGCGAGCGCGAACTATAGTGGCCTGAAGTTCGGCGGCGTCTATGGCTTTTCAAACCAGGCCGGCGCCTTTGCGAACAACCGTCTGTACAGCCTGGGCGCGTCATACAACACCGGTCCGTTGAACGTCGCGGCGGCCTACATGGAGATCAATCAGCCCGGGGTGAATAGTGGCGGCGCCCTGGACGGCACCAGCACGTCCGCCGACGCACCGTTCACCGCGCAACGTCAGCGCGTCTGGGGCGCGGGAGCGAACTATTCGTTTGGCGCCGCAACCGTCGGACTGGTATGGACCCAGACGAAGCTTGACAGTGCGACCACAATCAGCACCGGCTCGCCATCGAGCCCCACGAAGTTCGGCAATGCAAGCGGCCTTAGCTTCAACAACTATGAACTCAATGCGCGCTACGACCTGACGCCGGCGTGGCGTATCTCAGGCGCCTATACATTTACCGATGGCCGCCTGAGCAACGCGACAACGAACGCCAAACCCAAGTGGAACCAGATCAGCCTGCTGAGCGACTATGCGCTCTCCAAGCGGACGGATCTCTATCTCGAAGGCGTGTATCAACATGTCAACGGCGCGAGCGGCACCGTGTTGAACGGTGCGTTGATCAACGGTATTGGCGCGCAGTCGGCGACGAATACGCAAGTTGCGGTCACCGCAGGCATTCGCACCCGCTTCTAACTCCCAGCCCTGACAAGACGCGGCCGTCCCGCCGCACTTCCTCAAGATATCTCATCATCGAAAATGCAAATGATTCAGAAAAAGTTAGTCACCCTGCTGAGTCTGGCCGCGACGCTATCCGCATGCGGCGGCAACAGTTCATCGACGCCCGCCGCGACACCCGCGTCTATAGCCGTCCCTGCTTCAGTGACCGCCGCTCAGTCGGGCTACAAGATTTCGGTCTTTGCCAAGGCGCCCGGCACGCTTTTGCCCGACGATCTCGTCCAGCACGGCAGCAACATCTTCGCCGTTGCGCAAGACAGCAATAACAATCCGGACGGAACGACAGTCGCGGGTACGTCGCCGCAAAGCCAGGTGATCGAGTACGATCTGAACGGCAATGTCGTCAAGACGTTCAACGTACCGGGACACCCGGACGGCATCATGGAGTTCGATTCGCACACGGTGTGGGTCAGCACCAATGAAGACGCGAACCCGCTTTTGATCGTGATCGATACCACGGCCAATACCCAGACAACGCTCGCGCCTGACGTTACGCCGGCACATGGTGGCGGACTCGATGACATGAAGCAGCTCAACGGGGTGGTGTATGTGTCCGCATCGCATCCTACACTGGGAGCCGCTACTGTAACGGCGCCTAAAGGCGTGAGTTCGGTGCCGTCGGCTTATACCGTCACCCTGAATCCGGACAACAAGACGTTTCATCTGACGCCCGCTCTGATGGGCAATGCGGCAGCGACGAACATTGCAACGAATACGCAAGTCATGCTTAACATGACCGATCCGGATTCGATGGCAATCGACCCGGCCGGCAACGTGGTCGTCGATAGTCAGGCTGACGCCGAACTCGTGTTCCTGAAGAACCCTGGTGCGAGTCAGTCGGTGAGCGTGTTGCCGCTTATGTTGTCCGGCAACGCTGCACCGGTGGACGACACGCGTTGGGCACCTTCAGGCAGTTCGTTCATGCTGGTGTCGGACAATAAAACTCAGTTGATCTATCGCATCGATGCAAGCGCTGGCTTTACGGCCGGAACGGCGTACGCCTCCGGCCAGGGCACGCTGTTGCAGCTCAACACTTCGACGGGGGCAATGACGCCGGTCTATACCGGGATGGGTTCCCCGCACGGAATGATCTTTGTAGGCCAGTAGCCGGCCCACTGCTGTCCATTCGGCGCACGCGATGCAGTGCGCTGGATGGGCAGCCGACTCGGACCTCGCGTCGTATCAGATGACACGCTCGAGGCGAGCCCCGCGCTTGGGCACGCTTGGGCCATTGTGTGAAGCAATCGGGTATGGAATTCAAGAAACTCGACCGTCTGCTCCGGGTTGACTCCGGTCTCAGGTCTCGCTCGTAAGCGCCCCTTCACCGAGCGCGGGACAAGACGGCTTGCGAACGTCCGCAATGGCCTGCGGATTCAACCGGTGGATGCAACAGATTGGTGAAATCGTTCGGCGTGGACGGACAATTGGCGTCCACGCCGCTACCTTTCGGTTCCGGCGAGACCCTACTTCAGACCCGCCAACGGATCTGGCGCAGGGCCATCCCGCACGCCAACACGACATCGCTTTCCTCTAGACTGCGAACCGTGGCGATGGCGGCGAAGCCGCCATCGCAGTATCAATGCCTCGTATCCGTAGACGGCCCGACGACAACCTCCCGCGACCCGTTCTTTCCGCGCACGGCGTTCTCCGCCAACAATTGCCCGGCAAGCAGACCCTGAAACAGATCGACGTCCAATTGCGCGTTCGTCTCGGCATCGCTTGCGATCTCTTCGATTGTCAGCAGCAATCGCGCGCGATCCGGCGCGGTCAATTCGCACTCGCCGATCGTGCGTGCTAGCGCCGCGACTTTAGAAAACTCTTTGGTATAACGCTCGCCGGCGAGCAACGCCTTTTCGATCAGCGTTCCGAGCAGATCGGCGTTCTCGTGAGCGAGAACTCTTTGGCGAGAGAAGGTAGCGTTTGATGTCATGGATGTGCCTTTGATAGGGTTATCAAAAGCCCGCCTCCGCTGTCAATCGGGTGAGCGGGCACAAGACGAGGTTGACAGACCGGTCACCTACCAATCCCGGCAGACCACTGGGGTCTCCTCGCCAAGGCCCGCCCATAGACGTGCAGAGGCAAAGACACACGAAGGCTACTTACGTCCGTGCGCCGGTAAGGTTAGCTCAGGCTGTCAAACCCGGCCATCGCTGTGTCGATGGCATCAAAAGTATAAATACGCGCCGCAGACCACCGTTCGCCCGCACAAGCTAAATCGACCAACCCTTGACCAAAAGCAAAGGCCCCAAAACGTCTGCCAACGCAAGGAGCTATCCCCATTTCAACCCACGTCACCAAACAAACGCCTAACCCAAAAAGACACAACCCCGATGCGCCTTGGAACGCATCGGGGTTGTGCTTACTTCTCGCGAAAGCTTGAAGCGATAGCCGTTACTTAGGCAATCCGCTCTTCATTCGAAGGATCAAACAACACGGCCTTCGAAACATCAAACAACAACGTCGTATTAGCCATCGGCTGCGGATTCGAAGCCGGATGCACGCGGCTAACAATCCGCTTGCCGTTCACCTGAGCAAACACCAGCGTATCCGGACCCGTAGGCTCAATAACATCAACCTTAACTTCGATAGGCTGCAGCTTCCCACCTTCGAGGTTATGCGCGTGACGGGCGTCGGTAATGCGCTCGGGGCGCAAGCCCAAAATAACCTCACGCCCAACGTGCGATTTGACCTTACCTGAATCAAACGGCAGATTCAGCACACCGCGCGTCGCGCCGGTATCAAGCTCGATGCCCATACCCGAACCATTCTCAACCAGCTTGCCTTGAATGAAGTTCATCGGCGGCGCGCCAATGAACCCGGCAACAAACAGGTTAGAAGGCGAATCATAAATTTCCTGCGGCGCGCCAAACTGCTGCACCACGCCATCCTTCATGACAGCAATCCGATCCCCAAGCGTCATCGCTTCGATCTGATCATGCGTCACATAAACGATGGTGGTACCCAGACGTTGATGTAGCAGCTTGATCTCAGACCGCATCTCAATCCGCAGCTTCGCATCCAGGTTCGACAAAGGCTCATCGAACAGGAACATCACCGGATCACGAGCCAGCGCACGCCCCATCGCCACACGCTGACGTTGACCACCGGACAATTGCCCAGGCTTCCGATCCAGCAAATGCGTAATCTGCAGCGTATTAGCCACACGATCGACAATCTGCGTCTGCTCAGCCTTAGGCACCTTCCGGATACCCAACCCGAAAGAAATATTCTCGCGCACCGTCATCGACGGATACAGCGCGTACGACTGGAACACCATCGCGATGTCGCGATCTTTCGGCGACAGGTTGTTCACCGTCTTGCCGTCGATCTGGATCTCGCCCTTCGTCACGGTCTCGAGGCCGGCGATCATGTTGAGCAGCGTCGATTTCCCGCAGCCTGAGCCGCCCACCAGAATCAGGAACTGGCCGTCTTCGATGTCGATGTTGACACCCTTCAGAACCGGCACCCCGTTCGGGTAGGTCTTAAACACGTCACGGATAGAAAGGCTTGCCATGCTGTGAATCCTCTAGTCTCTGTACTGCGTCCTGTGCATCCCGCCAGCCACTCAAACTGCACTGGCAAAACGCCTTGTTCGGGCCACCCGCGCGCAACGCGCGCAAAGGCAGCATGCATAATTCCCGATCGATCAGCCCTTCACTGCACCTGCCGTCAGACCGCGCACAAAATAGCGGCCGGCGACGATGTAGACGAGCAACGTAGGCAGCGCGGCGATGATCGCGCCCGCCATATCGACGTTATATTCCTTCACACCCGTCGACGTATTCACGAGGTTGTTCAGCGCCACCGTGATCGGCATCGAATCGACGCCGGAGAACACGATACCGAACAGGAAGTCATTCCAGATCTGCGTGAATTGCCAGATCAGGCAGACCATGAAAATCGGCAGCGAAACCGGCAGCAGGATCTTCGTGAAGATCGTGAAGAAACCCGCACCGTCAATCCGCGCCGCCTTCACGAGTTCAGCCGGAATGCTGACGTAGAAGTTACGGAAGAACATCGTCGTGAACGCGATACCGTAGATCACGTGCACGAGCACGAGACCCGACGTCGTATTCGACAGGCCAAGGAAACCTTCGAAACGCGCCATCGGCAGCAAGATCGCCTGGAACGGAATGAAACAGCCGACCAGCAGCATCGTGAAGATCGGATCCGCACCACGGAAACGCCAGTGCGTCAGCACATAACCGTTGAACGCACCGACGATCGACGAGATCAGCACGGCCGGAATCACCATGCGCACGGAGTTCATGAAGAACGGTTGCATGCCGTCGCAACGCACACCGGTACACGCGCCGCTCCACGCCTTGATCCACGGATCGATCGTCCAGTGGGTCGGCGGCGTCAGCAGGTTGCCGGTGCGCAGCTGGTCGATGTCCTTGAACGACGTCGACAGCATCACGTACAGCGGGAACAGGAAGTACAAGGCAAACAGAACCAGGGCCGCATAAATGACGGCGCGGCTGATCGTCATCTTAGGCTGCATTGCGGGTGCTCCTCGATTCCAGATACATCAGCGGCACGAGCACGGCCACAACAGTCGCAAGCATCATCATCGACGACGCAGCGCCGACGCCCAGTTGCCCGCGATTGAACGAAAACGTGTACATGAAAATAGCCGGCAACGACGACGAAGTACCCGGGCCACCCGCCGTCAACGCGACGACCAGGTCGAAGGTCTTGATCGTGATGTGGCAGAGAATCAGCAGCACGGAGAAGAACACCGGACGCATGCTCGGAATCACGATCTTTCGATAGATGGTGGGCAAGCCTGCGCCGTCCATCTGCGCTGCCTTGAAGATTTCCGAGTCAACGCCACGCAAACCCGCCAGGAACAGCGCCATCACGAACCCAGTGGATTGCCACACCGCCGCCACCACGACGCAGAAAATCGCCTTGTCAGGATCGCCGAGCCAGCTGAACGAGAAGCTCGTCCAGCCCCAGTCGTGGAACACCTTTTCGAGGCCGACGCTCGGCGTCATGATCCATTGCCATGCGGTACCCGTCACGATGAACGACAGCGCCATCGGGTAGAGGAACACGGCGCGCAGCGCGCCTTCGTTGCGGATCTGCTGATCGAGCAGGATGGCGAGGAAGAGACCGAGTCCAATACAGATACCGATGAACGGAATGCCGAACCAGCCAAGATTCGCAGCCGACGTCCAGAACACGTCGTTCTCGAACAGTTCGCGGTATCGGTCAAGACCGACGAATTCGTAGCGTGGCATCAGTCGCGAATTGGACAGCGACAGAAAGCCGGTGATCAGGATAAAACCGTAGACGAAAACAAGGCTGATCAGGACGCTGGGTGCGAGCACCAGCTTCGGAATATAGCGATCGGCCAGCGCCGCCATCGGCGACGTGCGGCGGGTCACGGAAGGCGTCTTCTTTCCGTTTCCGCTGATAGAAGCAGTCACTACTCGACTCCTGCTGAAACTGTGCCGCCGGGTACGTCACGCAGGCAACGCGCGATGTCTGGCAAGCATAGAGGTGACTCAGGGTGAAGCACAGCTAAACCACTCACAAACCGTGCTACAGAAGGATACGCCCGGCGCCTGCGTGGACAGGTACCGGGCGCATCACTTCGCTTACTTCGTCTTCGCTGCCTTCGCGAGCGCTGCAACTGCGCTCTTCGAATCTTGCGTCGAGTTCATGAACTTCGTCACGACGTCCGAGATCGCGCCTGCTGCTGCGTCCGGTTGAGCCATGCCGTGTGCCAGCGAAGGCACATAGCCGCCCGACTTGATCGACACCTGTTCATCAGCGTACGACTTCTTCGCGCAATCGTCGAACTTGTCCATCGACACGCCCAGACGAACCGGGATGGAACCCTTGTTCAGGCTGAACTGTTCCTGGAAGTCCGGCGACATGATCGTCTTCGCCAGTGCCACCTGACCCGGCGTTGCAGCCTTCTGGCCCTTCTGGGCAAAGAACACGAACGAGTCGACGTTGAACGTGTACGACTTTTCCGTACCCGGCACAGCGGCGCAGACGTAGTCCGTGCCCGACTTCTTGCCGGCGTTGGCAAATTCGCCCTTCGCCCAGTCGCCCATGAACTGCATGCCGGCCTTGCCGTTGATGACCATCGCCGTTGCCAGGTTCCAGTCACGGCCCGTGCGGCCCGCGTCAAAGTAACCCTGGATCTTGCGAACCGTATCGAACACGCCAACCATCTTGTCCGACGTCAGCGTCTTCTCGTCGAGGTCGACGATCGCCTTCCTGTAGAAATCCGCGCCCTGCGACAGCACCACGTCTTCCCACAGCGTCAGGTCTTGCCACGGCTGACCACCCATCGCGATCGGCTGGATGCCCGCGGCCTTCATCTTGTCAGCCAGTGCGAAGAATTCCGGCCACGTGGTCGGCGCCTTGCCGCCTGCCTTGTCGAGCGCTGCCTTGTTGATGTACAGCCAGTTCACGCGGTGGACCGAGAACGGAGCGCCAACATAGTGGCCGTCCGCGTGCATGATCTTGTCGATTTCGGGCGGCAGGTTCTTCTTCCAGTCGCCAGCCGCTGCGTCGATCGGTACCAGCACGCCTTGAGCGGCCCAGTCCTGGATCAGCGGGCCCTTGATCTGGGCTGCGCTCGGCGCATTACCCGAAATCACCTGCGTCTTGAGTGCCGTCATGGCAGCCGCACCTGCGCCGCCCGCAACCGCGAAGTCCTTCCACGTGTAACCCTGCTTCTGCATGTCGTCCTTGAGGACGCCAACGGCTTTCGATTCGCCGCCCGAAGTCCACCAGTGCAGAACTTCGACCGACTCGGCCGCCTGAACTGCCGACACGCCACACATCAGACCTGCGGCGCACAGAGCGCCCATGATCGCGCGAAATTTCATTGCTTATCTCCTCCAGACACCTGAACAAAAAACGAATGCCCCTGTAGAGACAGGGTGCGGTGGTTTGGTCAAACAGGCAAAACAGGGCGGTCGAACGTCGGGCAGCCGATGTGTTTGTACATCGCCGGCGCGCCGGTATCCGGCCGCTGGACGCTCAGAAGATGAGTGGTTCGGGATGCAACTGACTGTCTCCTCTTTTGATTTTTGCCTGCCCGCTGTGGCGCGCTGCAGACTCGAGGGCGGACCGCGCAAGGCTTCGGACATCCGCCGCCGCAAGCCCGCCAGGAAAGCCCGGCCGGCGATGCGAAAACACGATGTCCGTTAACATGCAAGGACGCTTCGCTTATTCGGGAAAACGCGCATCTCTCTCGACAGCGCACGCTTTTTTTATCGAATTAGCGTTACCTCTTGATTTGGATTGTAGTTAAACTACAATTCAGTGTCAAAAAAAATTTTATCGGACTACGGTCGCCCTTTTCGCACCACTGGCGGCCCCCATGACATCGACGGAGACTCATGCAAACCGATTCAAGTTTCACCTTCGTTCTCTTCGGCGGAACCGGCGATCTGTCGATGCGAAAAATCCTGCCGGCACTGTATGAAGCGCACCGTGCAGGTGGCATGCTGGCCGAGAGTGGCAAGATCGTGGCGGTCGCGCGTCACGAGGAAGACCGTGAAGGTTATCTGCAGTGGGTCAACGAACACGTCAAGCCGTACGTCTCGAAGAATGGCCTCGATGAAGCCGCATGGGCGAGCTTCGTTGCGCGCATCGACTATGTGAAGCTCGACCTGGGCAAACCCGAAGATTTCGTGCTGCTGCGCGATGCGGTGAAAGACCTGCCCGGCATCCGCGTGTTCTATCTCGCGACGGGTCCGTCGCTCTTCGTGCCGATCTGTCATGCGCTGGCTTCGGTCGGCTTGAACGCGAACGCCCGCATCGTCCTTGAGAAGCCGCTTGGCTATGACCTGCGTTCGTCGAATGCGATCAACGATGCAGTCGGCGAGATCTTCGCTGAAGAACAGATCTACCGGATCGACCACTACCTCGGTAAAGAGCCGGTGCAGAATCTGCTCGCGCTGCGTTTCGGCAATGCGCTGTTCGAACCGCTGTGGCGTCGTGAGTGGGTCGAGAGCATCCAGATCACGATCGCTGAAGAACTCGGCGTCGAAGGGCGCGGCGACTTCTACGACAACACCGGCGCGCTGCGCGACATGGTGCAGAACCATTTGCTGCAGCTGCTTTCGATCGTCGCGATGGAGCCGCCGCATTCGATGGATTCCGATTCGGTCCGTGATGAGAAGCTGCGCGTGCTGCGCGCGCTCAAACCGGTCGATGAACGCGAAATCGGCAAGGTCGCCGTGCGCGGCCAGTATCATGCGGGCGGTATCCGCGGTACGCCGGTGCCGGCCTATGCAACCGAGCCGGGCGTGAAACCGGACAGCACGACGGAAACGTTTGTGGCGCTTAAGGTGGAAATCGAAAACTGGCGCTGGGCGGGCGTGCCGTTCTTCCTGCGTACCGGAAAGCGGCTGGCGGATCGCGTCGCGGAAATCGTCGTGAACTTCAGGCCGGTGCCGCATTCGGCGCTGGGTTCGTCGGCGCTGCGTCCGGGCGCGAACCGTCTCGTGATCCGCCTGCAACCGAACGAAACGATTCGTCTGTACTGTCTTGCCAAGCAGCCGGGCGAAGGGATGAACCTCGCCAGCGTCCACCTCGACCTCGCGTTCGACCAGTTCTTCCGCGAAGGCCAGATGGAGGCGTATCAGCGTCTGCTGCTCGATGTGATCAACGGTCGCCTCGCCCTTTTCGTGCGTCGCGATGAACAGGAAGCTGCATGGCGCTGGGTGGAGCCTATCCTGAATGAGTGGAGCAGCTCGAACAAGCCGCCCAAGCCGTACGCGGCTGGCACGTGGGGACCGGCGGCGTCGAGCGCGATGCTCGCGCAGCATGGCACGTGCTGGCTGGAAGAAGAGAACTGACGTCGCATTCCCGGTAGAGGCGCGTGGAGGTCCACGCGCCTTTTACCGTTGCAACGCCGCATTTTGGGAAGTATTGAACCGGGTTGACCGGACCGTGCAGCCGCCCATGAGACGCAATGCATCGCATCTCATGGGCGACGGCATCAAACCGGTCGCTGTACGACCTGCAAACCTACAAGAAAGCAGCATGGAGGAGAAGTGATCGAGCTTCACGCTTTCGACGACCAACGCGCCCAATCCGACGCGCTGGCGAAAGCGGTGGGCGACGCGTTACATGCGTCACTCGCCGCACAGGCGACCGCGCCCCAGACCGGCGCGCGCCGCGCGACGCTTGCAGTTTCCGGCGGCTCCAGTCCGCGTCCGTTCCTGCAGACGTTGTCGACACAACCTTTCGACTGGGCGCACTTCGATGTGACGCTGGTCGACGACCGCTGGGTGCCGGAAACCGACGCCGCCAGCAACTCGCGCCTCGCGCACGAGACGTTGCTGCAGAACGCCGCGGCCGCCGCCACGTTCTGGCCGCTGGTCGACACCACAGAGACGCTCGAGGCCCACATCGCCGCGCTCAACGCTGACGCTCTTCGTCGCGTGCCGGATGTCGCGATTCTCGGCATGGGTGAAGACGGCCACACGGCTTCGATCTTCGCCGACGCGCCCGAGTGGGACCACGCCATCACGACGACTGAGCACTTCGTTGCCGTGCATCCGGGCAACGCGCCGCACGCGCGCGTGAGCTGGTCGCTTTCCGCGCTGCAACAGGTGGGACATCTGTATCTGCTGATCGCCGGACCGCGCAAGCTGGACGTGCTGCAACAGGCCGCCGCTGCGCCACAAAAAAATGCCATCTCGAAGTTGGCAAACGACAAGGGAGTGAAACTCGATGTCTACTGGTGTGCAAACTAAGGCTGTCCCGGTTGCGGGTCAGCACGCCGATGGACCGAGGCTACTCGCAGACATCGGCGGCACCAACGCGCGTTTCGCGCTTGAAACCGGTCCCGGTGAGATCGCGCAGGTGCTCGTGTATCCGTGCGCGGATTACCCGGGCGTCGCCGACGTCATCAAGAAGTATCTGAAGGACACGAAGATCGGCCGCGTGAACCATGCGGCGATCGCGATTGCGAACCCGGTCGATGGCGACCAGGTCAGCATGACCAATCACGACTGGACGTTCTCGATCGAAGCGACGCGTCGCGCGCTCGGCTTCGACACGCTCCTCGTCGTCAACGATTTCACCGCGCTCGCGATGGCGCTGCCGGGTCTCACCGACACGCAACGCGTGCAGGTGGGCGGCGGCCAGCGTCGGCAGAACAGCGTGATCGGCCTGCTCGGTCCGGGTACGGGCCTCGGCGTATCCGGCCTGATTCCGGCGGATGACCGCTGGATCGCGCTCGGCAGCGAAGGCGGCCACACGACGTTCTCCCCGGCCGACGAACGCGAAGACATCGTGCTGCAATACGCACGCAAGAAGTGGCCGCATGTGTCGTTTGAACGGGTCGTCGCGGGTCCGGGTCTTGAAGTGATCTATCGCGCGCTGGCGGCACGCGACAAGAAGCGCGTCGCGGCATCGGTCGATGCGCCCGAGATCACGAGGCGCGCGCTCGAAGACGACGAACCGCTCGCGCTTGAGACGGTAGACTGCTTCTGCGGCATTCTCGGCACCTTCGCCGGCAATATCGCGGTGACGCTCGGCGCGCTTGGCGGCATCTATATTGGCGGCGGCGTTGTGCCGCGCCTCGGCGAACACTTCGCAAAGTCGTCGTTCCGCAAGCGCTTCGAGGCGAAAGGCCGCTTCGAGGCGTATCTCGCGAATGTGCCGACGTATGTGATCACGGCGCAGTATCCGGCGTTCCTCGGCGTGTCGGCGATTCTCGCGGAGCAACTGTCGAATCGCGCGGGCGGCAGTTCGTCGGCGGTGTTCGAGCGTATTCGCCAGATGCGCGATGCGCTGACGCCGGCTGAACGCCGCGTCGCTGATCTCGCGCTGAATCATCCGCGTTCGATCATCAACGACCCGATTGTCGACATCGCGCGCAAGGCCGACGTGAGCCAGCCGACGGTGATCCGCTTCTGCCGTTCGCTCGGCTGCCAGGGTCTGTCCGATTTCAAGCTGAAGCTCGCGACGGGTTTGACCGGCACGATTCCGGTGAGCCACAGCCAGGTGCATCTCGGCGATACGGCAACGGACTTCGGCGCGAAGGTGCTGGATAACACCGTGTCGGCGATTCTTCAGTTGCGTGAGCATCTGAACTTCGATCATGTGGAACAGGCGATCGATCTGCTCAACGGCGCGCGACGGATCGAGTTCTACGGCCTCGGCAACTCGAACATCGTCGCGCAGGACGCGCACTACAAGTTCTTCCGCTTCGGCATTCCGACGATCGCTTATGGCGACCTGTATATGCAGGCCGCTTCGGCTGCGTTGCTGGGTAAGGGCGATGTGATCGTCGCGGTATCGAAGTCGGGCCGCGCGCCTGAATTGCTGCGTGTGCTCGACGTGGCGATGCAGGCGGGCGCGCAGGTGATCGCGATCACGTCGAGCAACACGCCTCTGGCGAAGCGCGCGACGGTGGCGCTGGAAACCGATCACATCGAGATCCGCGAATCGCAGCTGTCGATGATCTCGCGCATCCTGCATCTGGTGATGATCGATATTCTGGCGGTGGGCGTGGCGATCCGTCGCGCAATGCCGAATCCTGAAGTCAGCGAAGCGGTCGCGAAGGTACGCGAGCGTGCAGATGATGATTCGACGGCTGTGCTCGACTGGTTGAGTCACGGCGCGGCGTCTTCGGCGAAGGACTGACTTTTAGCAGTTCACGTTCGGTGCCGATGTGAAAAAACGCCGGTCTCGTGAGAGACCGGCGTTTTTTATTGTGCGTTCGAGATGCGAGTCGTGTTGTCTCGCAGCCTTCGCATGTCAGGCCGCGCGCACACCAGGCAACGGCCGTCCGTGCCAGCGCAACACAAGCCACCGGCCCGCAAAACACAGCAGCCCCGTCACGCCGATCGTCACGCCCATTCCCTTCGGCGTGCCGCCCTGCCAGAGTCCGACCGCGAAACTCGCCAGCGCGCCGAGCGCCAGCTGCATCGCGCCGAACACGGCCGCAGCCGCGCCCGCGTTGCGCGGATAGCGATGCATCAACTCAGTCGTGCAGTTGGCCGACAGCACACCCACCACGCCGACCACGAAGAACAGTCCGGCGACGATCGACCACAAACCGCCCCACCCCGTCAGACATACGAGTGCAACGAACAGCGACGCGCCACAGCTGATAGCCGCGGCAACCGAGATGATCGGCAGCGGCCCCAGCCGTCCGACGAGCCGCGTATTCATGAAGTTGCCGAACATGATGCCGATGATGTTCAGGCCGAACAGAAAGCCGTAATGCTGCGCCGATACATGGAAGTACTCGATGTACACAAACGGCGTCGCGGTGATGTACGCGAACATCGAAGCAAACGCCATCCCGCCGCACAGCATGTGCCCCCACGCGACCGGATCGCGCAGCAGCTTGCCGTAAGCCGCGAACGACTGCAGCACCGCCGAACTCGCACGCTTCTCGCGCGGCCAGGTTTCCGGCACGCGCAGAAACGCCATCACCGCGCACACCGTGCCGAACGTCGTCAATGCGATGAACACGACGCGCCAGCCGCCCAGCAGCAGCAACTGCCCGCCGATCAGCGGCGCGAGCAGCGGCCCGATCGATGTGACGATAGCCAGCATCGACAGCACGCGCGCGGCTTCGGTGGGCTCGTGGGCATCGCGGGCAATCGCGCGCGCCAGCACCGATGCAGCGCCCGCGCCCAGCGCCTGCACGAAGCGGAACGTCATCAGCGAGCCGATCGAGAACGACAGCGCGCAGGCGACGCTCGCGAGCACGTACATCACGATGCCGCCGAGCAGCACCGGCCGCCGCCCGAACGAATCCGACAGCGGGCCATACAGCAGCATGCCCATCGAAAAGCCCAGCATGAAACTGGTCAATGTCGACTGCGCAGCGCCCGCGCTGACGGCGAACGCGTGTGCGATCGACGGCAGGCTCGGCAGATACATGTCGATGGAGATCGGCCCGCATGCGGCGAGCGCACCGAGCAACAGAATCAGCCGGCGATCGTGCCCGCTTCTGGCAGCGTGAGACATGGGAATCCGGATGAAGCGGCTCGCCGCAGGAATCGGCGAACAGCGGGTACGACGGGGTTAGGGGTCTCAACATTATACGCGACGCTTAAAAGCGCCGTGCGCGGTCCGGCCCCTCAATCGACGCGACGTACGGGATTCAGCCCGCGCCGGCGATCGGTTAAAGTGCCTTTCTTTCCCGCCGGCCAGCACGTCGGCCCCCTTTGAACCCAATCCGCCATGACCGCCTTCCTGCTGATCTGGAGCCCCAAAAAGTGGCCGTGGCCCGAACTGCCCAGCGTGGCGAAGCGGGTCGCCGCCGGCGAAGCCGTGCTGGACGTCTGGGGCTGCGGCTTCGCGCGCGGCATCCAGCCTGGCGACCGTGTCTTCCTGCATCGGGTGGCGCAGGAGCCGAAGGGCATCTTCGGCTCGGGCTACGTGATGCGCGCGCCCTACGAAGTCCCCGATCCGGCGACAAAGCGCGGCTACCGGCTGTGCATCGATTTCGTCTACGACTGGCTGGTCGACGCACATCAAGGTGTCGTGATCCCGCGCGAGGCGTTGCGCACGCATCCTTTTTCGGTCCAGACGTGGGACGCGCAAAGTTCGGGCACGTCCATCAAGCCGATGGCCGAAGGCGCGCTGGAAAAGCGCTGGGCCGAACTCACCGGCAGACGGCCGCGGCCAGAACCGCCCACGCCCAAAGGCCCCGCGCGTTCGTCGAAGCTCAAGGCCAGCGCGTCCTGAGACGATACCCCGCCCTGCCCCCGCGCAAGGCTTGATAAGCCCGACTCCGGTACAATTTCATAACCATCCAGCCGCCGCGACGCCAGCACGGAGCGGGCAAGTCGCCGTTTCCGCACCGCGCGTCCGTGCTTCACGATCAGGCAGATCACTTTCAGCGGGTCCAAAGTTCATGTCCAGCGCATCCAGCACCGCCAGCCCTTCCCGAAACGAGACGCTCTTCGAACGCGCCCAGCGCACCATCCCGGGCGGCGTCAATTCGCCCGTGCGCGCGTTTCGCTCGGTTGGCGGCACGCCGCGTTTCATCGAGCGCGCAGCAGGCGCGTACTTCTGGGACGCTGACGGTCAGCGCTACATCGACTACATCGGCTCCTGGGGACCGATGATTCTCGGTCACGTGCATCCTGAAGTGCTCGAAGCCGTGCAGCGCGTGCTGGCAAAGGGTTTTTCGTTCGGCGCGCCCACCGAATCCGAAATCGAAATCGCCGAAGAAATCTGCAAGCTGGTGCCGTCGATCGAACAGGTCCGCATGGTGTCGAGCGGCACCGAAGCGACGATGAGCGCGCTGCGCCTCGCGCGCGGCTTCACGAACCGCAGCCGCATCGTCAAGTTCGAAGGCTGCTATCACGGCCACGCGGACAGCCTGCTCGTGAAAGCCGGCTCGGGTCTCCTGACGTTCGGCAATCCGACGTCGGCAGGCGTGCCGGCCGATATCGCGAAGCACACCACGGTGCTCGAATACAACAACGTCGCTGAACTCGAAGAGGCGTTCAAGGCGTTCGGTAACGAGATCGCTTCGGTGATCGTCGAGCCGGTCGCGGGCAACATGAACCTCGTGCGCGCGACGCCCGAATTCCTGACCGCGCTGCGTCGTCTCTGTACCGAATACGGCGCCGTGCTGATTTTCGACGAAGTGATGTGCGGGTTCCGCGTGGCGCTCGGTGGCGCGCAAGAGGTCTACGGCATCACGCCGGACCTCACGTGTCTCGGCAAGGTGATCGGCGGCGGCATGCCGGCGGCCGCTTTCGGCGGACGCCGCGACATCATGGCCCACCTCGCGCCGCTCGGCGGCGTGTATCAGGCAGGCACGCTGTCGGGTAATCCGATCGCGGTTGCCGCGGGCCTGAAGACGCTGCAACTGATCCAGGCGCCGGGCTTCTACGAGAAGCTCAGCGCGCAGACTTCGCGCCTCGCCGGAGGTCTCGCCGACGCGGCCCGCGAAACGAAGGTGCCGTTCGCAGCGGATTCGCTCGGCGGCATGTTCGGCCTGTACTTCACCGATGCGATTCCCGCGAGCTTCGCCGAAGTCACGAAGAGCGACGTGCCGCGCTTCAATGCGTTCTTCCACAAGATGCTCGACGCGGGCGTGTACTTCGCGCCGTCGGCGTATGAAGCGGGCTTCGTGTCGATCGTGCACGACGATGCGATCATCGATGAAACCATCGCCGCCGCGCGCCGCGCTTTTGCTGCGCTTGCTGCCTGAACCCGGTCCCGTTCCAGCACAACACACGACAAACCGCCGATGTTCTCGCAAACCGATTTCGTCCATATGGAACGTGCACTCGCGCTGGCAAGGCGCGGGATGTACACGACCGACCCGAATCCGCGCGTCGGCTGCGTACTCGTCAAGAACGGCGAGGTGATCGGTGAAGGCTATACGCAGCCCGCCGGTCAGGATCACGCCGAAATCCGCGCGTTGAAAGATGCCCGCTCACGCGGTCACGATCTGAGGGGCGCCACGGCCTATGTGACGCTCGAACCCTGCAGCCACTTCGGCCGCACGCCGCCGTGCGCGAGTGCCCTGATCGATGCGCAGGTCGAGCGCGTGATCGCCGCGATGGAAGACCCGAATCCGCAGGTGTCCGGGCGCGGCCTCACGATGCTGCGCGATGCCGGTATCGAAGTGCGCTGCGGCCTGCTTGAACAGGAAGCGCGCGAACTGAACATCGGCTTCGTGTCGCGCATGACGCGCGGCCGGCCGTGGGTCCGGATGAAGGTGGCGGCGTCGCTCGATGGACGCACGGGTTTGCCTTCCGGCGAAAGCCAGTGGATCACGGGTGAAGCTGCGCGCGCCGATGGCCATGCGTGGCGTGCCCGCGCGTCGGCGATTCTCACGGGCATCGGCACCGTCAAGGAAGACAACCCGCGCATGACCGTGCGCGCCGTCGACACGCCGCGTCAGCCGCTCCGCGTGCTGATCGACAGCCAGCTCGAGGTGCCACCGGAAGCGCAGATACTCGTCGGCCCGCCGACGCTGGTCTTCTGCGGCAATCTCGACGAGCGTCACACCGAACGCGCCGAAGCGCTGCGCGCACGCGGCGCCGAGATCGTGCAGATGGCGAACGCGAACGGCAAGGTCGACCTGCCCGCGATGCTGAAGGCGCTCGGCGAACGTGGCGTCAACGAGTTGCATGTCGAGGCGGGCTACAAGCTGAACGGCTCACTGCTGCGCGAAGGCTGTGTCGATGAACTGCTCGTCTATCTTGCACCGAGCCTGCTCGGCATGGATTCGATGAGCATGTTCAATCTCGTCGCGCCGGGCTCGCTCGCGGGCCGGACACAACTTGTCTTTCACAGCGTCGAGCGCATCGGCGACGATCTGCGGATTCTCGCGCGATTCGCTCCGCCACCTGAAACGTCTGAAACGCCAGAAGCGCCTGACGTTTCGCACTGAACACAGCAAAGGAACCAGCACGATGTTTACCGGAATCGTCGCGGCAGTGGGCCGCATTGAATCAGTCAAGCCACTCGGCAACGATGGCGATGCGGGCGTGCGACTGAATGTCGAAGCGGGGGCGCTCGATCTCGACGACGTGCAGCTCGGCGACAGCATCACCGTCCAGGGCGCATGTATGACGGTCGTCGCGAAGACCGCGCATTCGTTCGAAGTCGATGTGTCGCGTGAGAGCCTGAACTGCACCGCGGGTCTTGGTGAGCCTGGCGAAGTCAATCTGGAGAAAGCGCTGCGTGCGCATGACCGGCTTGGCGGCCATATCGTATCGGGCCACGTCGATGGGCTCGGCACGGTCACGCATTTTGCGCCGGTCGGCGAATCGCACGAACTGCGCGTGCTCGCGCCGCGCGATATCGGCCGCTATCTGGCGTTCAAGGGATCGATTACCGTCAACGGTGTGAGCCTGACGGTCAACTCGGTCAAGGACACCGACGACGGCTGCGAATTCTCGATCAACCTGATCCCGCATACCGTCGAAATGACGACGCTCAAAAACCTGCGCGCGGGTTCGAAGGTCAACCTGGAGATCGATCTGATCGCGCGGTATGTGGAGCGGATGCTGTCGACTTCGCAGGATGGACATCAGCCGTTGCAATAATCAATTTTTCGCAGGGCCGGTTTGGTTCGTCGAGGAGTAAGTGGACCGCTGAATGCGGCCGTATATCGCTATCCAGGGTGACTTTTCATGGCGCTGAAACTCTACTATCACCCGTTTTCGTCCTATTGCCAGAAAGCACTGGTCGCCCTGTACGAAAATGCCGTCCCATTCGAACCGCAGATACTCACCGGTCCGGACAGCCCGGCGTTTCGCGAACTATCTGAACGCTGGCCCATGAAGCGCTTTCCGGTGCTCGTGGATGGCGAACGCACCATCATCGAAGCCAGTTGCATCATCGAATACGTCGGCCTGTGCGCGCCCGGCCCAGTGCGCCTGATTCCCGACGACCCGCGTGCCGCACTCGAGGTTCGAACGATGGACCGCTTCTTCGACAACTATGTCTCGGCGCCCCAGCAAAGGATCGTGTCTGACTCGCTCCGACCCGATGATGCCCGTGATCCCTATGGCGTGCGGGAAGCACGGGACATGCTCGACACAGCTTATGCCTGGCTCGACAAGGTGATGTCGCACCGCGAATGGGCGGCCGGCGAGCACTTCAGTCTTGCCGATTGTGGTGCCGCGCCCTTTCTGTTCTATGCAGACTGGACACATCCCATCGGCAATGCCCATCCCAACGTGGCGGCCTACCGTCGACGGCTCTTGGAACGGCCATCGTTTGCCCGGGCGGTGGATGAAGCACGGCCGTACCGCACGTTGTTTCCGCTGGGCGCTCCCGATCGCGATTGATCGGTGAGAACCGGTCGACGCGCCCGCCGCCGACAACTCGCCCCGCACCAGGCCGCTGAACTAACCGGGCGTCGTGCTTCTTCCATACAGGCCGCGTCTGTGATGCCGTGATTGCGTGCGCCTTCTTCGGCCGCGCAGATGGGCCGGACGCGGGTCCGCGGTATATCGCAGCGTACCTTCGCCGCTGTCCGCGAAGTGAGCCACATCCTCGTCGCCCTCTCCGCCGCGCAGTTCGCCGCGCAGTTCGCCAGTCAGACAGGTCCGGATAAAAGCAGAAATTCGTTTGTGCACGGTTCAACCTTCAATGATTCGCCGGATCATCCGGGCGTTGCGACCGGATCCTGCTGAAGCGCGCCGCGTCGACGCGACGTCTCGCTGTCGCCAGATGTATCGACCACGCTATAGATCAGCTGATCCATTTCCTTGATGATGTCGGCGAGCACGGTGGTGATGACCGCGAACTCCCGTCCGAATTGTCCCGCGCGCGCAGCGGCGATGCGCGCGTTGAGCGCGACAATATTGGCCTGCATGGAGATGTTGCCGAGCTGCTCGGCAATCTCCGTCTGACGTCTGTGCGCCGCCAGCTCGATGCCGCGCATCTCGTGCTGATAGGCGAGCGTGATGGCCTGCAACAGTTCGAGCAGCGGCGTGGCCTGGGCAACGAGGGCGTCGATGGCTTCGCGGTCCCCGGTCGTGCCTGATTCAAGACACGACACGGCGTGATTCGCGCATGCAATGAATCGCTGAATGCGTTCGTCCGCCTGACGCGTGCCGAAATAGACCTGACGCAGCGCCTCCGAAAACACACCGGGCAGATGACCGTTGCCGCTCACCAGATCAGCGTGCGTGGTCGCAAACGTGCTCAGGCAATCCTTGACCACCGCGAGCGCGGCGTCGTCGCCATGCGAAGCAAGCAGCACATGCAGCACAATGCGCTGCGAGAGCATCCGCTGCCGGCCAGACAGGTTGATGAGCTCTCCGATGAGCTGCCCGGAGACGTCTCCGGAGCGTGAATGTGTCTGCTGTTTCATGGTGAGAGGCGTTAGAAGACCCGGACCCGGAAACCGGTGAACGGACCGCGCGCACCGGCCGATCGCCAGCGCAAAAAAAAGCGCCCCGAAACGCGTTCACGCTAACCGAATGCTCGTTCAGCGCGAATCACGTTTCGGGACGCCGTTGTCCCTGATGGCTGCCGATATGAGCAGCCAGCAAAATGGTCGATAAGAAGAGGCCGTCATTGACCCCAGCGTGGGGCGTGCAATTGTTATGCCATGGCGTGCAGACAGCACTGACAGGGGAAATGGCGCCGCGTCAGGAACCGGGTTGGTGCAATATCGCGGTGCTCCGCACCAATTGGGCCGCGCGCCTCCCCATTCTCGACCTCGAATGCCGTGACGGAACAGGCCGCCTCACGGCCTCACAGCCTTACCCGCACGACATCAAAGCTCGCAAACGATCTTCTTCGCCCGCAACACCGACGACGGGCTCATGCTCAACTCGCTCACCCCAAGGCCGACGAAGAGCGGAATCATCTCCGGCCGCGCGGCTGCTTCACCGCACACCGCCACGCTGATCCCCGCCTTCTTCGCCGCCTCGCACACCATGCCGATCGCCCGCAGCACCGCCGGATGATCCGTGCGATACAACGACGCCAGATCCGGATTCATACGATCGACGGCCATCACGTACTGCGTCAGATCGTTCGTGCCGATCGAAAAGAAGTCCACTTCCTGCGCGAGCAGATCGGCGGTCAGCGCCGCGGCGGGCGTCTCGACCATGATGCCGAGCTTCGGATGCGCCCACGCGACACCTTCGCGCGTCAGTTCTTCCGCGCACGTGGCGATCAGCGCCTTCACGCGACGCACCTCGTCGACGTCATCGATCATCGGAATCATCACCTGCACGTTGCCCGCCGTCGCGGCCCGCAGTAACGCGCGCAACTGCGGCATGAACACGTCGGGACGGTCCAGACACATCCGTACGCCGCGCCAGCCGAGGAACGGGTTGCCTTCCTCCGGAAAGACGATGCCCGGCACCGGCTTGTCGCCGCCCACATCGAGCGTGCGGATCACGACCGGCCGCGGATGAAACGCTCGCGCAAGACGCGTGTAGATCGCGGCCTGCTCGTCCTCGTCCGGCGTCGTGCGCCGGTCCATGAAGAGCAGTTCCGTGCGAAACAGGCCGACGCCCATCGCGCCCGCTTCGAGCGCGGCGTCGATCTCGGCAAGCGAGCCAAGGTTCGCCGCAATGTCCACATGGCGACCATCGCGCGTGACCGGTTCGACATTGCGATACACGCTCAATGCTGCGTGCCGGCTTTTCTCCTCTGCGATGCGCGTCGCAAACTCTGCTTCCACCCCCGCGGACGGATCGAACCACACCTGCCCTTGCGCGCCGTCGAGCGCGACGCGCGTCGCGCTGCGCAACTGCGCCTCGTCGACCGGCAGACCGAGCACAGCCGGAATGCCATGCGAGCGCGCCATGATCGCGAGATGCGATGTCGCGCTGCCTTTCGTGCAGACGAGCCCGACGATATTCGCGACATGGGCGCGCGCAAAGTCGAGCGCCGTCAGTTCCGCCGCAAGCACGACGCACGGCTTCGTCAGACAGGACAGGCTCACGTCTTCCATGCCGAGCAGACGCAATGCGACCTGGCGCGTGATGCCGTGGATATCGTCGGCGCGGCTGCGCAGGTATTCGTCCTCCATCGCGAGGAACGACGCCGCGAGTTCCTCGCCGACCTGCAACGTGGCCGCTGCCGCGTCCCAACCGGACCCAATGCGCTGTTTCACCGCGCCGGAAAACTCGTCGCTCTGAGCAACGTCGGACAGCGCTTCGACGATGTCCTCGTGACGGCCCATCGTCTTGAACTGCCGGTCGAGCGCAGCGATCGATTCCGTGAACGCAACGCTAAAGCGCGTCAGTTCGGTTGCGACTTCGTGTGGCTCGATGAACTGCCGCGTGGCGCGGAGTTCTTCGGGCAGATACACGAAGGCTTCGCCGCATGCCAGGCCCTCACTCGCCGGCACGCCACGAACGCGCTGCGCAGCAGCGGGCGCGGCATCTTCTGACGTCTGGTCACGCGGGCCATTCACCCCGGTCGCAGCGTGACCGTTGCCTTCCTGCTTCGCGGACTGAACACCGGCCGATGGTTCGGACAGAAACGCCAGCAACCGGTTCACCGCCACGCTTTCATCCGAGCCGTCCGCACGCAGCAGGATCTGGTCGTCCTGCTTGATGCCGAGCAGCATCAGCTTCACCGCGCTCTTTGCATCCGCGCTCGTCGTGCCACGGAAAATCTGCAGCGAACAGGAAAACTCCTTCGCGAGTTTGGCGAACTGCGTCGCCGGACGCGCGTGCAGACCTTCGTTCACTTTCACAACGATTGCGGTTTCTAGCATGGCAAGACCTTCTCATCTAAACGTATCTCACGCATCGCGGCGAACGACACACAGTTCGCCGCGACGTGTCACAGATCCGCGATTTCAATCACTGCGCCACTGCGGATGCAGGCGAGCAGTTCGGCCACATCGACCGGTTGCGCACAGATTTCGCCGGGCCGCTCAGCCGCAGGCGACCCGTTGAAGTTGATCACGACGTGGCCCAGCTCACTCACCTTGTGCCACGCCGTCGGCCCAACCGCGGTCACGAACGCACTGACTTCGCCGATACGCAATTGCGAACCCACCTGCGGCGCCCGCTCGTGTGCGGCTTCGACACGATGCAGCACCGACACCTCGGCGAGTTCCGGCGGCGCGCCGTGCGCATACAGAATCAGCACGCCGCCTTCGAGCAGATCGCCGACTTCCGGACCCACCTCTGAAATCACAGTCCTGTAGTAATGCATCATCTTTCTCTTTCGTTCCCGGACATCAGTTAGAGAGCAAAACTCGCGACCCACGCGATCAGCACCGAGATCGGGCCCATGATCTGCCGGCTGATCAGCACGGCCGGCACGCCGATGCGGATCGTCTCTGGCCTTGCTTCACCGAGCGCCATCCCGACCGGCACGAAGTCGCAACCCACCTGCGTGTCGTACGCGAAGAGCGCGGGCAGCGCCATCTGCGGCGGAATGGTGCCGTTGCCGATCGCCGGCCCGATGATGGCCGCGCCGATCACCTGCGCGATGACCGCGCCCGGGCCAAGAACCGGCGACAGAAACGGCAGCCCACAGATAGCGGCCAGCACGATCAGGCCAATGATATTGCCGGCCAGCGGCGACAGCAGATGCGCGAGGCCCGTGCCGATACCGGTCGAATTGATGATGCCGATCAGCATCGTCACGAACGCCATGAACGGCAGCACGTTGCGAATGACCGTATCGATCGCCTTGCGGCCGCTGTTGAACAGCACGTTGACGACACCACCCATGCCACGGCCAATCGACGTAATCAGCCCGATAACGCCGCGCGACTCTGGCATCGGTTCCTGCGCTTCCAGAACGGCTACCCCACCCACAGGCGCAGCGAACGGCGACGTCGCGCGCGTCAGACCCGCTGACGAAGCCGCCGGATCACCTTCGTCGACCGTCGACAGTTGTTCCGGCGTGACGCCGGATACATACGTGTCTTCGGTGATGAACTGCGCGAGCGGTCCCGATTGCCCGACGGACGTCAGATTGATCGTCGGAATTTTTTTGCGCGGATAGACGCCACAGCGTGCAGTGCCGCCGCAATCGATCACCACTGCGGCCATTTCCGACTCGGGCGGCGGATTGCGAAAGCCATCGACGAGAACGCCGCCGGTCCTCTCAGCAAGCAGCTTCGCCAGTTCGGGAATGTTGCCGCCCGTGACGGCGACGATCTTGTTGCGCTCCGGCGTCGGTCGAATCAGGAGCGGTCCGCCCCAGCCGTTGGGTCCACGCTCGACCCGGACGGTTCTATATGCTCGTGTGTCCATTTCAGATGCCCCTCTGTCTCGATGATGCGGTGGTGGGTTGCACAGGACGGCAATGCATCACAGCTTGACGTTTTCCCGACGGGCCAGCATCTGGGTCAGCGCCTCAGTGAGAATCCCCTTCAACAGATTCACGAACAGACCGACGATCAGATAGAACAACGCGAGCTTTGGAATCGAAAACGGCGCGGCGTTACTTTCCGCGAGTTTCGCGATACCGGCCGCCACGCCGAGCCAGACAAACAGTTCACCTGGATTGCAGTGAGGAAAGAGACCCGTGATCGGATGGCACAGCGATACAGCCGAGTCGTAGAACGCGGGCTTGTGCTTCTCTTCGAGAAAAACGCCGAAGGTGTAAGCCATCGGGTTGGTCAGGAAGAACATCGCGAGCAGCGGCAGCAGCGTGTAGCGCGTAATGACGTTCTTCGAGAAGAACCGTGCGAGCCCTTGAACCCGATGTTCGCCAACGAGCGCGATGATCGTGTACACCGCCGTCAACAGCACGATCAGCGTAGGCAGAATGCCTGTGACGAAGCCAACAAACGTTTTGCCGCCGGCATTGAAGATGCCGATAAATCCTTCAGCGAGATGCGTGAGCCAATCAAGCATGAACATGGCGAATCTCCCAGATAGACCGAAACGATCGCAAGAAGCTCCACACGGCGGTCACCGCGCGGAACCGGACAGAACGGAGAAGCGATAGAGCAGGAAAACCGGGAATCAGGCAGGCGCTTCGGCCGCCTGTGACACGCGCTCGGGAGGTGAATCGGCGGCGCGGCGCGCGCGCTCGAGCGCATCGATGGCGGCCTTCACGATGCTGCCGCGCAGCTTCGCCCGATGCAGGCGCTCGACGAACTCATCCATCGAGAGTTCTTCGAAGCCGGGGTGCGGGCGGAAGCGCGTGAAGACCGTGAGGCCGGACATGCTGAGGAACTGGCAGACACGCAGATCGGCCGACAGCACGACGATGGCAACCGCGCCGCGTCCGAGCTTGACCTTGCAGGAGCCTACGCCGAGGAAGCCACTATGCCAGCGGCCCGCCGCATCCTTCACGGCGTCGCGATAGCGGCGCATCTGATACAACGAACCCACAAGTTGCAACGCCCAGAATACGGCTAAGGCGAGCAAGGCACCGCGCACATAGTCCATCGTCGTCTCCTGATTTCTACTGGAGCCTTTTCGCCGCCTGACTGCTGCGGCGTGCCGTTTGCCGGCCGGCTCTCTACATCCATTTTTGAATGAACATCTTGTACTTTTAATACTACAATTGTTCATTTTCATTTACATCGGGGAAAACGCGAGTTCGGCGTCTTGCTCCCTTTGCCGCTCATGCATCCCAATATCTGACGTACGGAGCACGGGTTGCGGGCACAACGAATTAACGCTGCGTCATCCTACCGCGCCACGGCGCGTGACGCTTTCCATCGATGCACTCGCGATATTCCCAGCCACGATTCGCGCGACGTCATCCCGTGCTTCGACCTGCGGCAGATGACCTGCTTTTGCGAAGCGATGCACCGCAACACGTCCCGGCAATCCTTCGGCATGCGAAGCGGGCAGGATGCGGTCCTGCAGTCCCCACACCACGCGCACCGGCACGCTCACGCTCTCCAACGCGCGACGCAGGTCGAGGCTCTGCGTGCCGTCGGGGAAGAACACGTTGGCCAGTGTTGCAAGGCGCTCGCGGACATCGGCGCTTTCCAGTTGCTGTTGAGCCGTTGCGACGAATGCGTCGTCCATCAGCGAAGGATCCGCGAACAGCTGCTTGAGCCACGCCGCGAGACTCGCACGCTGCGTCGACTGCGTCACGCCGCGGATGAACGCGCCGTTGCATTCCGGCCCGAAGCCTGCCGGCGCGAGCAGCGTCAGCGATCTTACGCGCACCCGCGATCCAGATGCAGCTACCGCCAGCGCGATCGCGCCGCCAAACGAATGGCCGACGATGTGGCAATCGCCCACGCCTGCTGCGAGAAGCGTCTGTTCGATCGCTGTCGTGATCGCGCCGAGCGAGCCGGCGGCTTCGTCAGACGACTTACCGTGCGCTGGCAGGTCTACGGCCAGCATGCCGAGGCTTTGATCGACGACGACGCTCAAGTTACGACTGAACGGACGCCAGCTGTTCAATTCCGCGGCGAACCCGTGCAGCAGCACGAGCGGTGCCCCGCTTGTGTCGTTGCGCAGCCAGAGCGTGTGGAGCGGTTGCGACGTCGACGTCTTTGGTCCGTTGGTGTCGGCAAGTGCTCTTTGCGTGTCAGCGCGCAGCACATCCTGGGCGCCGATTCTTCCATGGGGACCGGAGCCCGTTATGGCGACAAGTTGCAGCCCGCGTTCGCGCGCGACGCGTCGTGCGGCTGGCGTCGCGCGCAAGGGCTGATCGTCGCTGGAGGTCGTATCGTCGATCGGTCTGGTGTCGAGGCTTGCCGTGACTTCGTGCGTCTGCGGCGACAACGCCACCTTTGCGTCGCCCGCTACTGAAGGAGAGGCGTCCGGCGCGCCGCCGGTTTCGGCATGCTCCTGAAGCGCTTCCCCGCTCGCATAGATCCACGCGACCGCCGTGCCGACCGGCACCGTCTTGCCGACCGGCGCCGTGATCTGGCGGATGATGCCGCTGGCGGGCGCGTCGATTTCCATCGTGGCCTTGCTGGTCTCGATCTCGAAGATCAGCGTGCCTTCGCGCACCTCGTCGCCTTCGTTCACGTGCCACGCCGCGATCATTCCCTCGGTCATGTCCATGTCGACGCGCGGCAGGATCACTTCGGTCGGCATGTCAGTTCCTCCCGGCAACCGCGCGCCGCGCCGCTGCGACGATGTCGTCGACCTGAGGCACCGCGGCTTTTTCCAGTTCGGGGTTATACGGCAACGGACAATCCGCGCCGCCCAGCCGGATCACCGGCGCATCGAGATAGTCGAAGGCTTCGCTCTCGCACGCAATCGACGCGACCTCCGCGCCGATGCCCAGTTGCTGCACGCCTTCGTACACGCAGATCAGTCGCGATGTCTTTCTGATGCTCGTGATGATCGCGTCGCGATCGATCGGACGCACGCTGCGCAGATCGATCACTTCTGCATCGATGCCTTCCTGTTCGAGCGTCGCCGCGGCTTCGAGCGAGCGGATCGCCATCATCGATGTCGCGACGATCGTGACATCCTGACCCGCGCGCCGGATCGCGGCCTTACCGATCGGCTCGGTGTAGTAGCCCGCAGGCACCGGCCCCTTGCTTTTATAGAGCAGCTTGTGCTCGAAGATCATCACCGGGTCCGGATCTTCCAGCGCGGCGAGCAGCAGACCTTTTGCGTCATGCGGCGTGCTCGGCTGGATCACCTTCAAACCCGGCACGTGAGCAAACCACGCTTCGAGACTCTGGCTGTGCTGCGCGGCCGCGCCCGTTCCCGACCCCGCCGGAAAACGCATCACCAGCGGCACCGACACCTCGCCGCCCAGCATGAAGCGCATCTTCGCGGCCTGATTGACGATCTGCTCCATCGCGAGCGTCGCGAAGTCGGAGAACTGGAATTCGTAGATCGGACGCGATCCCGTCATCGCCGCGCCGACCGCGATGCCCGCGCCGCCGAGTTCCGAGATCGGCGTGTCCATCACGCGGTCAGCGCCGAAGCGCTGGTACAGATCGCCCGTCACCTGAAACGCGCCGCCGTACACGCCGATGTCTTCGCCCATCAGGAACACGCGCTCGTCGCGCTCCATCGCGATCGCCATGCCTTCCTGGATCGCCTGCGCATACGTGAGTTCACGCACTTCGACTGTCATTGCTGGCTCCCGCTGGCGTGTGTGTTCGCTTCGGAATACACGTAGCGGGTCAACCCGGAAAGCACCGGCGACGGACTGTCCTGCGCGAAGTCGAGGCCTTCCTGGATCTGCGCTTCGACTTCATCGCGGATTGCGGCGAACGCAGCGTCGTCAAGCAAACCGAATTGCAGCAACGCCTGCTGGAAACGCACGATCGGATCGCGTTCGCTCCATGCGTCGATTTCCTCGCGGGTGCGATAGCGATTGCGGTCGCTCTTCGAATGCCCGCGCAGCCGGTACGTTTCACATTCGAGCAGCGTCGGTCCCTCACCCCTGCGGGCGCGTGAGACGGCTTCTTCACTCGCTTCAAGTACGTCGACAAAGCTGTTGCCGTCGACGGTGACGCCCGGGATGTCGTACGCAAGCGCGCGTTGCGCGATGTGCGGCACTGCCGTCGAGCGTTCAACCGACATCGACATGCCGTACTTATTGTTCTCGCAGACAAAAATCACCGGCAGCTTCCAGATCGACGCGAAGTTCAGCGACTCGTGGAACGCGCCTTCGTTGTTTGCGCCATCGCCGAAGAAGCACATGACGACCGAATCCTTGTGCTGCTTTTTGACCGACAGCGCAGCGCCCACCGCGATCGGCATGCCGCCGCCAACGATCCCGTTCGCGCCCAGGTTGCCGCGCTTCACGTCGGCGATGTGCATCGAGCCTCCACGTCCGCGGCAATAGCCGGTTTCCTTGCCGAAGAACTCGGCGAACATCCGCTTCGGATCGGCGCCCTTCCCAATGCAGTGCCCGTGGCCCCGATGCGTCGACGTAATGTAATCGGCGTCCGTGAGCGGCAGCGTCGCGCCGATCGCGCTCGCTTCCTGGCCGATCGACAGATGCATCGTGCCGTGGATCAGTCCACGCATATACGCCTGCTCGGCGCTCTCTTCGAAACGGCGCACGAGAATCATCTTGCGCAACGCCTCGCGCAACGCTTCGGGGCTGTAATGGCGAAGTACCGGCGGCATCGCGGCAGACGTTCGGGCGGGCGACTCTGCGACCTCATTCATGTCTCTCTCCTGTCGACCAGAGTTGACGCTTTAGCGTCTTACTCTGGTCCCATGCAAGATGGTTGCTGGATGGTCGAAGGTCAGGCAGCCGCCGCGGCTTTGCCGAACACCATCTCGTCCTGACGACGACGCAAGGCGACGATCGGCGACGCGGCATCGACCGCGCAGTTGCGATACGTCAGCAACTCGCCGCGACGGATCGGCTGCGTGACGCGGCCGTTCTCGATCAGTCCGCACGGCACGGCGTCCTGCGCACGCGCGTCGCCCACCGACATCGCCCATGCCCGATACGTGTATTCGCCGATCGCGTCGAGCCGTTCGCCCGGCTGCAGGTTTTTCTTCGCGACCGCGCAGACCTCGACGACCGGCACCGGCAGCGGCTCCATATCAGCGCGGCCGTACAGCACGACGCGCGCGCACGTCAGCGGCACTTCGAGACTCGTCAGGTGATACGGGCGATAGAACGTGTAGTACGGGCCTTCGCCCAGCCGCAGATCTTCCATGCGTTCCCGCAGACGCGGATGCGCCATTTCGGCGACCACAAACACGCCCGGCGCGACGCCCTTGCCAATCGTGTAGTCGACCACGCCCTTGCGCGACAGGATGCCGCCGTCCTCCACCGGACACAGCACCTTGTGCAACTGGTCGAGCGTCGCGGACGGCCCGTGCATGCCGGGCACGTCCGGCGTGAGACCGGTCGCGTTACCGATCGCCGCCATCTCGACCGCCGTCTTCGAGCCGTCGACGAACTCCACGAGCATGCGCGGGTTCATGTTGCGGCGACGCGCTTCGTCCATGTAGGCGTCCGGCGTGGCTTCGATGTTGAGCGGATTGTTCTTGCCCTTGCCGGCAGCGACGATCGGATAGCCGAGCGCGCTGACGAACTGGATCAGCTCGATCGTCGAACTCGGTTCATCGCCCGCGCCGAGCGAATACACGACGCCGAGTCGTTCCGCCTCGCGACGCAGGAAAGCGCCGATGGTCACGTCAGCCTCGACGTTCATCATCACCAGATGCTTGCCGTGCTCCATCGCGACGAGGCCGATCTGCGCGCCGACCGCCGGCTTGCCGGTCGCGTCGATCACGACGTCGATCTGCTCGCTCGTGCACACCGCGTTGACGTCCTGCGTGATCGCGATGTGGCCGGCTTCGATCGCCTGGGTCATCGCGCTTTGCGTGTCGACTACGCGGTAACCCTCATCGACGCCGTTCGCGACCTTGACCGCCGCGCACGCCGCCTCGGTGCGCAGTTCCGCAATCGCGCCGATTTCGAGGCCGTGCATCTGCCGCACCTGCGTGACGATGTCCGTGCCCATCTCCCCGCTGCCAATGAGACCGATGCGGATCGGACGGCCAGACGCGGCGCGCTTTTCAAGGTCGGCGGCGAGGCCGCAAGGGGTGATGTTGTGCATGAGCATGTCTCCACAAATGCTGCGCGCGGAACGCGCGGGAAGTGTTCGAGGACTTTCGCCTGGTGTTGCCGGGACAGAACTTATGTATTTCAGAATAGCAGTATGTTCAAGAAAGAGACAAGGTCGGGTTTGGGTAAAACGCGGTTTTTGGGGGTGGGACTTACCCCTGGGTGATCAGGAAAGTGCGGCGGGAAACGAGGGAGGTTGTAGTACCGCAGCGAGCTGGAAGGCGGAAGTGAGGCAGGTTGCGAGGTGAGGCGCGGGTGCGGGTGAAGGCAGGACTTATCCTTCACGCGCGGATTGCGGCTGGGGTTTGCGAAGGCGGAACGCGGAACACGGAACGCGGCGTGCAGGCGCAACGTTGCGCCCAAGGGGGACATCCGGTCTGGCCCGGAAGTTGCTGCGGTGAGCAACGGCCACCGCACGACCCGCTTCGCCACTTCATGCCAGCGATGCTGACCGGCAAGGCCGGACCGTCAGATCATCGAACTACAGCGTCCTGGCAGCACCAGCAAGCTTGAGGACATCTTTTGCCGTGTACTCATCGGTGATGAGCGCCGTCGGCCTGAGCAGCTTCAACGCACCAGCCAGCGCCTGCACCTTGCTCGCACCGCCCGCTGCCAGCACGCGCACCGGTACTTTCTTGATGATGTCGAGCGGCACCGACATGACGCGCTCGTTGATCGGATGGTCGACCAGCTTGCCGTCCGCGTCGAAGAAGTTAAACAGCAGGTCGCCCACCGCGCCCGCCTTGATCACCGACGCGCGGTCCGCGTTGCTGATGAACTTCGACAGATGCGCCGTGGCATCCGGGCCGGTACCCGAGGCGCCGAGCACGACCGCGTCCAGCGACTTCGCGAGTTCGAAAATATCGCCGAGTCCGCAGCGTTCGATCAATGTCTGCCGCGTGGCCGCGCTGTCGACAACGAGCGGCGCAGTCATCAGATAGCAGTCCGCCTGATACAGCGAAGCGAAGCGCCACGCGAATTCCGCCGGATTGAACTTGCGCGCCTTCATGATGCCGCCCAGCAGCGACACGACCGACACGTCGTCCACCGCGCGCTCGTTCATGAACGCGAGCGAGCTGACAAGCGTACGGCCCCAGCCCACCCCGATACGCATATTGCTGCGCACGAGCGACGACACGTAAGCGCCGGTCGCCGCGCTGACAGGGCCGGTCGCGTCCGCGCCACGCGACGACAGCGGCACGACGATGACTTCATCGACACCGAAGCGCTTCTCGAGCAGACGCTCGGCCTCGACGCATTCGGCCAGACGATCGCCGATCGAAATCTTCACCTCATTGCGCTCACGCGCGGCGGCCAGCAAACGCACGACCGTCACGCGTCCGATGCCGAGTTTCTGGGCGATTTCGTTCTGCGTCATCTCCTCGACGAAGTACATCCACGCCGCGCGCAGACGCAGTCGCCGGGCGGGATTTTGTTCGTCGCTTTCGATCGGCTCGGGGGCAACACTCGCTTTCGGCAAGCTCGGCTCCTATGATGAATAAAGTCAGTCTTGCGACTGAACACTTGTGCTATCTTAACTTCAAATGTTGCAACCCAGAGACGCCCATGGAGTCGAAATCGCCCTTGCCGCAGCACCTAGGCCGCGACATCAGCCAACTGGGGCTCGCACTGAGAGACTGTGCGCGTCAGCTTCGTTATGCGGCGCGCAATGTGCCCGGGCCGATCAGGAGCGACCGGCCGGTCACCACGCGCTCGCCTGCCAGACAATCGCCGGGAGCGCCCTCGCATCTCTCGCTGGAAACCGTCGCACAACTCGCGGATGGCCTGATCGAAACGGCCGAGTCATTCGCGGGTCACGCGGTGCCGCCGCTCCAGGATCACTGGAAATCACCTGTTCCACTTGAGCCGCTGACGCGCTATCTCGATCAGTCCGGCAATCAGGCGAAAACGTTGCGCAAGTTTTCGACGGCGTACTACGCAGCGGCCAAACGCATGATCATGCAGTGCGGCGCCGCCGACGTACTCATTTTCGAGCACCGGATCAGCAGCGCCTTCGAGCGCATGAACGAATCGCTCCCGGCGCCGGGCACGCACCTCGCCCGACCCGCTGCGGACACCACGATATCGCGTGCCGCGCTGTGCCGCGTGAGCGCACAACTTGTACTGTCGCTGATCGATCAGCAGCCGATCCGCAGCACGCGCTTCGATGTCCTGCCCGATGCCAGCGCGCCATGGTGGCTGGTGACCGAGCCCAACGCATACGTGTTCCTGATGCTGTCGATGGCTGCGCTCGCGAAGGACATTTGCCCCACCGGGCTCGTCACCGAACCGGACGCCGTCGTGCGATTTTTCGCCGACGTGGTGGGTGCCCGCGAAGCCGCTTTCCGCCGGGCACTCAAGGAACGCGACGCGCTGGGGGCGTTGAGCGACGAAATCGAACATGTTGTCACGCATCTTTGCTGAAATCCGCGTGTGCAGTCTTTGCATGCGTGCAAGGGAGCCTTGATGGGCCAGCCGCCGCTCAGCAGCATTCACACGAGAAAATCAGGCACGTGGGAACACGTGCAGAAACTGACGCTCTGCCGCCAGCTCCTGCAGCAATGCTGCGACGAATATCGCGAGCGGCACAGCGTGCGCGTCGAGATCGACGACCGCCAGTTCACCACCGCGTTTTTCGCATGGCTCGACGTGGTCGCGCGCAACGCCAGCTACCGCAATACCAATGCGCCCGACTACTTCCAGTTCGCGTTCGGCGTGTTGTTGCGCGACCTGTTGCGCGACAAGGCCGTACACGTGACTGCTGACTCTTCGCCGCACCCGCAGCCTGCTGCGGACGATATCGCAGGCTGGTGGCCGGTCGGCTACCTGCTCACCTGGTTCTGCATCGGCACGCTCAAACATGTCATGCGCGAAGAGTGCGCACTGGAAGTTCAGCCGGCCGACGCACTCTCTCAGCGCGACGTGTGGCAATCCTTCCGCGAAAACATCGTCGAGGAGCCCAGCCTCGCGATCGCCTTCTTCGACAGATTCATGGGCCTCGAACCCAACTGGCGTGAACCCGGCCAGGTCCTCAACCGGCCCGGCGCCGTTAGCATCAGCAAGCCCGCGTGACGGCGTAGCCATTTCTTGCGTCAAGCATAGGGCGAGGTGCGAACCACCGCCAGTCGGCCTGATGACCAGGTGTAGCGCCGCCGTTTGCGGCCCCTTTTGCCACCCCTTTTGCCGCGTGATCGCCGCCTGGCCGGCGCTTACGGCGAAGCCCTGACCGGCACGCAGGATGCACGACTGGATCGGCACGAAGACCGCCGGCGCGCGGGGCCAGATAGCCCAAACGCGACCACCCACATAAGGTAAACCCCGCCAAATGGCCTATGCCGTCTGGCCGAAGCGACGCGGGGGCGCGCGTGGCGTAAAATACGCGCTTTCCTGACATTCTCGCCAACATGACGCTCGCCTCCACTCTTGAGATCATCGCCGAACTGAAGGCCGGCCGGATGGTGATTCTCGTCGACGAAGAAGACCGCGAAAACGAGGGCGACCTCGTAATCGCCGCTGAATTCATCACGCCGGAAGCGATCAATTTCATGGCCCGCTATGGCCGTGGGCTGATCTGTCTGACGCTCACGCAAGACCGCTGCAAGCAGCTCAACCTGCCGCTGATGACGTATCGCAACGGCACGCAGTACGGCACGGCATTCACGGTCAGCATCGAGGCCGCCGAAGGCGTCACCACCGGCATTTCCGCCGCCGACCGCGCACGCACGATCGCAACGGCCGTCGCGCATGACGCGCGCGCCGAGCACATCGTGCAGCCCGGCCACGTGTTCCCGATCATGGCGCAGCCCGGTGGCGTGCTGGTTCGCGCCGGTCACACGGAAGCGGGTTGTGATTTCACGGCGCTTGCCGGCCTGACACCGGCCGCTGTGATCTGCGAAATCATCAAGGACGACGGCACGATGGCGCGCCTGCCTGACCTCATCGAGTTCGCGCAGGAACACAACCTGAAGATCGGCACGATTGCCGATCTGATCCATTACCGCAGCCGCACCGAATCGATTGTCGAGCGCATCTGCGAACGCACGATGCAAACGGCGCACGGCCCGTTCCGCGCGGTGATGTATCTCGACCAGCCGAGCGGTTCGCCGCACATTGCGCTGGTGCGCGGTACGCCCACGCCGGATCGCGACACGCCGGTGCGCGTTCACGAGCCGCTGTCGGTGCTGGACCTGCTGGAAGTAGGCGCATCCACCCATTCGTGGACGCTTGATGCGGCCATGAAGGCAATCGCCGAGCGCGATCTTGGCGTGGTGGTGCTACTCAACTGTGGCGATTCGAAAGATCACCTGATCGACGTCTTCAAGGCCTTCGACTCGAAAGAACGTGCCGAAGCACTCAAGCGCCGTCCTGTCGACTTCAAGACGTACGGCGTTGGCGCGCAGATTCTGCGCGAACTGGGTGTCGGCAAGATGCAGGTGCTGTCGAATCCGCGCAAGCTGGGCACGATGTCGGGGTATGGCCTCGAAGTCACGTGCTTCGTGCCGATGCCGGGCGCCCTGGCCGCACCCTGCCCGCCTGGCTCATCGGTACCGCAAGCCTGATCACCCGGATACTCATCGCTCACACGCGCTCATCCCAAACACTACGGACCTCAAATGGAAATCGGACAATATCAACCGAATCTCGACGGTGACGGCCTGCGCGTCGGCATCGTGCAGTCGCGCTTCAACGAACCCGTCTGCAACGGCCTCGCTGACGCCTGCATCGAAGAACTCGAACGCCTCGGCGTCACGGGTGAAGACGTACTGCTCGTCACCGTGCCGGGCGCGCTGGAAATCCCGCTCGCGCTGCAAAAACTCGCGGAAAGCGGCCAGTTCGACGCACTGATCGCGGTTGGCGCTGTCGTGCGCGGCGAGACATATCACTTCGAACTCGTGTCGAACGAAAGCGGCGCCGGCATCACGCGTATCGGCCTCGACTTCGGCATCCCCGTCGCGAACGCTGTCCTCACCACCGAGACTGACGAACAGGCCGTCGCGCGCATGACCGAAAAGGGTCGTGATGCGGCACGCGTCGCCGTCGAAATGGCGAATCTCTCGGTCGCGCTCGAACAGCTCGGCGGCGATGACGACGAAGATGAAGACGAGGAAGACGAAGAGGAACGGGCATGAAGAGCGCTCGCCGACGTTCCCGCGAACTGGCCACGCAGGGTCTGTATCAGTGGCTGCTCTCGGGCTCGCCCACGGGTGAAATCGATGCGCAGCTGCGTGGCGCACAAGGCTACGACAAGGCCGATCACGAGCATCTGGACGCGCTGCTGCACGGCGTGATCCGCGACTCGGAAGCGCTGTCGATCGACCTGATGCCGTGCCTCGACCGTCCGATCGACCAGCTCTCGCCGGTTGAACGCGCGGTGCTGCTGGTCGCTGCATTCGAACTGAAGAATCACATCGACATTCCGTACCGTGTCGTGATCAACGAAGCCGTGGAACTGGCCAAGACGTTCGGCGGTGCAGACGGCTACAAGTACGTGAATGGCGTACTGGACAAACTGTCGCTACAACTGCGCGCCGCTGAAACACAGGCCGCCCGCAAGCACTGATCCGGCGCGACCGGAATGGGTGCCACTTCGCGCAACACGCGGCGCACCTGTTCTGGCCGGTCACGCCCTTGAGAAACTGGAAGTATCCGCATGAACACCGTGACTGAACCGCTGGTGCGGCTTGCCGCCCGCGTCGATGCCATCCAGCCGTTTTACGTGATGGAACTGGCCAAAGAGGCCGCGCTGCTGGAGCGCCAGGGGCGCGACATCATTCACATGGGAATCGGCGAACCCGATTTCACCGCGCCGGAACCGGTCATCGAGGCGGCGACGAGCGCGTTGCGCCGCGGTGTGACGCAATACACGAATGCACTCGGTTTGCCCGCATTGCGCGAGGCAATCGCCGGGCACTATCAGCAGATGTACGGCATCACTGTCGATCCGGCGCGCATCGTGGTCACGGCGGGCGCATCGGCGGCGTTGCTGCTTGCGTGCGCGGCGCTCGTCGATCGCGATGACGAAGTGCTGATGCCCGATCCGTCCTATCCATGCAACCGGCACTTCGTCGCTGCGGCCGAAGGCAAGGCGGTGCTCGTGCCGAGTGGTCCGGCAGAGCGCTTCCAGCTGACCGCCGCCGACGTCGAACGCCTGTGGAACGATCGCACGCGTGGCGTGCTGCTCGCGTCGCCGTCAAATCCCACTGGTACGTCGATCGAACCGGCGGAACTGAAGCGGATCGTGAATGCGGTCCGCGCGCGCGGCGGCTTTACGATCGTCGATGAAATCTATCAGGGCTTGAGCTACGACGCGCCGCCCGTGTCCGCACTGTCGTTCGGTGACGATGTCATCACGGTCAACAGCTTCTCGAAGTACTTCAACATGACCGGCTGGCGGCTGGGCTGGCTTGTCGTGCCACCCGCGATGGTCGGTGCATTCGAGAAGCTCGCGCAGAACCTGTTCATCTGCGCGTCGGCGCTGGCGCAGCATGCCGCCCTCGCCTGCTTCGAACCGGACACAATCGCGATCTACGAAGGTCGCCGCCTCGAATTCAAGCGGCGTCGCGACTTCATCGCACCCGCGCTCGGGTCGCTCGGCTTTTCGGTGCCCGTGATGCCGGACGGCGCGTTCTATGTGTACGCCGACTGCACGCACGTTGCCCATCCGGCTGCAGGCAACAGCGCTGCGCTCACCAGCGCAATGCTGCACGACGCGGGTGTCGTGCTGGTGCCGGGGATGGATTTCGGATCGCACGCGCCGCACGCCTATATCCGTCTGTCGTATGCGACGGCTTATGCAAAGCTCGAAGAAGCCGTCGAACGGCTACGTGGATTTTTCGGCCGCTGATCACGCCGGACGTCGGCCCGTGTATCAACGAACAGCGATCACCCGCGACAATGAAAAAGGGCACCCGAAGTGAACTGAACCCCAAGAGTTGGACATAGATCCGACCCTTGGGGTTTTTTCATGGCGAAGCACGACGCGAAGCTCAAACTCAAAGTAGTAAGGCGATACCTGGCAGGAGGTATCGGAACCGGTGCCCTGGCGCGAGAGTACGGGGTAGCACGTACTCTCGCGC